>CAYHTN010000069.1:0-6714 GCA_964359565.1 uncultured Gammaproteobacteria bacterium | reverse complement strand
CCGTTACTCGTGTTTCGACTTTTTGAGCCCCGCGCGTCCGAAGATCTTGGGCGATGATGTCGACTTTTTCTTTGGATCGTCCGACAAGAATATAAGCACTTTCTTTTGAGAGAAGTTCGCGGGCAACGGCTTGTGCGATAGCGGAGGTGGCGCCGAAGATGACGATGTTTTTGGGAGTGGGCATAGGGATAATGCATTATTTTATGTGAGGCATGACACGGCGCCAGAATTGGGAGGAGAAGGCGGGATCGATATGAGGAGTAAATTCTGTTATTTCAGGATAGCAAGTTTGGAAGGTCTTTGCGCTCATGTGGGCATCTTTGGCGGGATAGAGGCGTCCGTGATGCGCGAGGACGATCTCATCGAACCGATCAAGGGCTGCGAGCGTTTTTTCTCCCCGGTTACGTACATCCATTGCGAGCGTGATCCCTGGTCGAGGGAAGGAGAGGATTCCAGGCGAGGTCAATTCTCCAAACGTTTTTAACACGGAGAGGAAGGCGACGGTCCCTGTGCGTTTTGCTTCTTTGAGAATGGCGGGGACCACCTCAGGGGCTGTTTCACGCGGAACCACGAATTGATATTGGAGAAAGCCGGGACGTCCGTATAACTTATTCCAATCTTCGACCGCATCGAGCGGATAGAAAAATGGATCATAGTGGGTTTGTCCGACGCCTTGCTTTATGTGTTGAAGAAAGCCATAGCTGATATTAAAGGCTTTCATGGAAAGTGGATTCAGAAGTCCCGCAGGAGCAAAACAGGGGATACGGAGTTTACTCGTACGTACGTGCTCTTCGGAGAGATCCACGGCGGTTTCGCTATGATTCCCACGGAAGAAAACCCCACGGACATCTTTTGCAGACGTAGTCGTATCGATCCAGGCGACAGTGTAAGCAAAGGTTTGGTCAGATGCATCGTTGATCGCAAAAAAATCTTGTAGGGATGAAAAAGAAATCACTTCTTGGGTGATGAGACTGCTTTTGATGGGGATTAGTTGAAGCTCGGCCCAAGTGATGAGACCGGTGAGGCCGAGTCCGCCAATGGTGGCGCGAAACAGATCTGTATTTGTCGTCGGAGTGCAGAGAGCTCGTGTTCCATCTGATCGCAGCAATTCGAAGCGGGTAATGTGGCGACCGATCGTACCAGCGACATGGTGATTCTTGCCGTGGATGTCATTTGCGATTGCTCCGCCGAGGGTGATGTACTTTGTCCCAGGGGTCACAGGCACGAACCAGCCTTCGGGAATGGCGAACGAAAGAATCTCTGCGAAAGAGATGCCGGCTTCGGCGCGTAATCGACCCGTAGCTTCGTCAAAAGAGAGGAGATGGTTAAGCTTCGTCGTTACGAGCAATGTGCCTTGATCATTTAAACAGCTATCACCGTAGCTTCGTCCAAGCCCGCGAGGGAGCAAGCGCGATTTTGAAGGAAGATCATTCGTACGCCAGGTATATTCTTTTATTTCTTGTGTCGAAGCGGCAGGATAATTTCCCCAAGAAGATAAAACATGAGCAGGCATAACTAGAGGGATGCGATGATCAGGATGCCGAGGATAAGCACAAAGAGAATCCGGCTCTTTTGATCACGGAGGGTAAAAAGCAGCGGATCATCTCGAACGATGCCACGATGCGCGAGAAGCCAGAGGCGCATCATCCATACTAAAAGAAGAAGGACCACGCCCCAAAGTAAGAAGGGGTGAGTGTAGAGTTTGGTGACCTCGGCGCTTCGAATGTAAAACGCAAGCACAAGCAAAGAGAGGAAGGCGGTGTTCAATCCGAAGCCTAAGACGACGGGAAGATCTTCTTTGTGATAGCCACGCCCATGGAGGGAAGAGCTCGGTTCATTGGCGACACGGAGCAGTTCGCCATAACGCTTTTCAATCCCGAGACTCAAAAAGAAGAACGCAGAGAATACTAAGAGCCAATCACTGACCATAGTTTCGGTAGCAATCGCGCCAACAAGAATGCGATAGGTATAAAAAAAGCCAATCAAGACAACGTCGACGACGGGAATTTTTTTTAACCAAAGGGTGTAGAGGCAGGTGATGAGTACGTATCCACCGATACAAAGAGCAACGAGAGGAGAGAGAAGAAAAGCGAGAGATAAACTCACCACTAACAGTGCACCGCTCCAGAGGAGTCCGGAAGGGATCGCGTAGGTCCCACGGGCGAAGGGACGCAATCGTTTTTCAGGGTGGCGACGATCGGCGTGGATATCGAAAATATCATTCACGAGATAAATCGCCGATGCGCTCAAGCTAAAACTGAAGAAAGCGATGATCCCGGCGCGAAGTTTGGCTGGATCGGTAAAAACATGTGAAAGAAACAGAGGAAGGAAAATCAGAACATTCTTTGCCCATTGGTGGAGTCGAAGAGCTCGCAATAAATTTTTCCAGGTTCCGCCAAGAGCTTGAAAGCGTTCGCCTCGTTGCGCGGTCGGAATTGAGCGATGCCAATCCGCGTTTGCGGGAAGAACGACATGAGCACGGGCAGCGCTTGTCCAAATGGGGAGATCAATCGCATGATCGCCCATATATTCGTAGGGGCCTTGTGCATGGGCGGCGATCGCATCGCGTTTCGCAGTGCCGCGAAGATTATGATTAGCTGTGCTTGCGAGGACAGCATCGAAAAGAGCGAGATGATCCGCGATACGGCGCGCCGTCGCTTCGGACGCAGCCGTCGCAAGGATCAGGCTACGGCCTCGATCCTTTTCTTGCTTGAGATAGACAATCACCGCTTCGTGATAGGGGAGATCCAGCGGAGAGAGGTTCACTTGTTCCGCAAGCGTGTGCTTAAACGCCGCCTTTCCTCGAGGGAGAGCACGGAGGACGTAAAAAATGCCTCGAGGGTTTTGCCTTACCAAGGCCACGAGGGATTCCCAGAGCGTATCGGTATGTATGAGCGTCCCATCGAGATCGACGTAAAGAGGGAGCTTGGAGGCGGACGGATCAGGCATAGACTTACCGTTATGTAGCATTTTTGACCCTGACTGGCCAGAGAATATCCGGATGTACAAGGAGTTATGATGTGTTACTATGCGCGGCAGCTTACTTTTCTCTCTATGGCCATTAAACACAGCACCTCTGCCCTCACCGCCGAAGACCACACTCGTCAAGACGCCTGTTACGCCGAAGGACATACCTACGATTATGTCATTGTCGGGACAGGAAGTTCGGCTCTCACGGTCGGCGCTCTCCTTGCTCATGCTGGCAAGAAGGTTTGTATGCTCGAAGCACATGATATTCCTGGCGGATACGCTCAGTCGTTTAAGATGGGCGACTATCATTTTTGCGCCCAGATTCACTATACTTGGGGCTGTGGGCCAGGAGGGAAAATCTACGAATTTTTAAAGAAGATTGGACTGGAGAACGACATTACTTTTGAGTTATACGATCCAGAAGGGTACGACCACATGGTCATGCCAGATGGAAAAATGGTGCAGATCCCGTATGGCTTTGATCGTCTGATCGAAAATATGGAGAAGGCGTATCCAGGCCAGGGTGCTCCAACCAAGCGTTTTACGGATATTATGGCGCGAATCCGCGACGAACTATCCTATTTCCCGATGGGGAAAATCCGTTGGTGGCACTACATCACCAAGGCGTATCGATTCCGGACCCTGATTCAGTATAAAAATAAGACGTTACAACACGTCTTCGATGAATGTGGTCTTTCTAAAGAAGCGCAAGCCGTGCTCATTGCCAATGCAGGCGACATGATGTCACCTCCGGAAGAGCTTTCTATTTTTGGCTATGTCGGTCTGTTCGGCGGGTACAATACGGGTGCGTATTATCCGAGCAAGCACTTTCGTTACTATGTTGATCGTTTGACGAAGTTCATTACCGATCATGAGGGCTGTCATATTTATTATGAGATGCCAGTCACAAAAGTTGAGACCGATGGCGACCAAGTCACGCACGTCCAAACAAAAGATGGCAAAATCTTCAAAGCTAAACAATATATTTGCAACATGGATCCGCAATTGGCTGCGGAGATGATCGGCTGGGAAAAATTCCCGGCCTCGTTTCAGAAACCATTAAAATACAAATACTCACCGTCGGGGATGGTGGTCTATCTTGGTCTGAAGGATATCGATCTGCGGAAGTACGGTTTTGGGAAACACAATGTCTGGCATCTTGAACAGTGGGACATGAATCAGATTTGGAGAGAACAGCTTAAGGGCGATTTTTCGAAGCCTTGGTTTTTTATCTCAACCCCAAGCTTGCATACGGATGAGCCAGGCACAACGCCGCCGGGAGGCCAGATTATGGAGATCGCGACACTCACGGATTACGATTCGTTCAAACAAGCGCAGGATCGAAGCTATGCGGAATATACCAAAATGAAGATGGCGCTCGCGGATCGATTGTTGGATCTCATCGAACAAAAATACGTGCCCGACATACGTAAGCACATTGCCGTGAAGGTGGTGGGAACAACGGTCACGAATGAAGATTTTGTGATGGCGCCAAAAGGAAATGCGTACGGTTCACTCATGGACCCGGCGCAAATTTCTACCAATCGTTTACGGGCCGAAACGCCATGGAAGAATTTTTTCTGGTGCAACGCATCGAGTGGCTACGCCGGTGTCTACGGAACCGTCGGAACAGGGATGGCGCTTTATATGGCACTCACAGGAGATGAATTCTATCGTGCTTCCGAAGGTCCAACGGATGAGGAATTTATCCGCGCTATTCGTGAAAAAACTACGAAGTAAATTTACGGGAGATGAGGTGTGCGGTTCGTTGTCCGCCACGAATGCTTCCTTCAGTCCAAAGACTGTTCATGAAGTCACCGCAGAGATACACGTTGTGCTCGCCTTGATGCTCGGCAAGAAAATTTTTAACACGAGTAAGATGTCCGTACGAAAATTTTGGCATCGCCTCAGTCCAACGCTCGATGTCATGAGGGGCGATCTTCGTATCGCTCTTGATCCATGGGGCAACTTTTTTCAGTTCTGGAATCACGGCGGCGAAGATTTCTTCGTCGCTTTTATTGATGAGTGTTTTTGCAAAATCTTCATGAAGCCAGACGCAAAGCAAAGATTCGCCATCTTTCACAACATCTGTTCCTTTCATGAGCTCGTTGGTGTAACCAGAGATCTTCGGGCTTTGAATATAAGGGGTCCAAACAACGGATTGAGGTGGGAGTGCTTCTTGAGAAAAACGAAGAGCAACGCTAATGCTCGTCGCGTAGAGACTTTTTTCTAAAAGATTTTTTTGGGCCGAAGTTGGATTTTTATAAAATTTGAGAGTGGCGGATGCCGTGCTCGCGAGAACGACGGCATCATACATTTCTTTCTGATTACCAACGCTTAGTTCAACGGTTCCATCTTTTGCTTCTACGCTCGTAATGGGAGAGTTAAGTTTTATAGGAAGACGAGCAGCGAACGCTTCCGGAAGGACACTCATACCACCAGAGAGGTGGTAAAGGTTCCACGCGTCTCCATCGTGACCAATCGATTCTAAGATCGCGATAAACGCGCCACTACTGATCTCGTTTGCTCGGTGGAACTGATAGGTCGAAGTAAAGCCATCAACGAGAAAATTATTGATGTCGTCCGCGGCCATTTTCTTGCCAAAATCGGTGCCTGATTCTGTATCCAGAAAAGCGGCGTTCGAAAGATCAAAGAAATCATGCGTGCGACGTTTGCCGAGCTGTCGCAGAAAAAAGGTGAAACGAGACCAGGTGCTGGCAGCTTGCATCAGAGGAACGATTTTCCCATCTTTATAGATTCCGTAGTTCGAGAAGGTCATCTTCTCCCAACCGATCCCAAATTCATTGCAATATTTTTTCATCTCACGATACAGATTGCAGAGATGATTGGCACCAAGGTCAAACGGTAATCCATCTTTGGTTCGGGTCGACATGCGTCCACCGACGAAGTCACGTTTTTCAAACACGGTGACCTCAAACCCCGCTTTTTGTAATTCGTAAGCACAGGTAAGCCCTGAAATTCCCGCGCCAACAACTGCAATACGTTTTTTCGTCATAGAGATGGCCGTAGGCTAACACGAGCGAAATGAGCGAGGCAATGCTACGTTTATCAACTATTTCGGTCCGAATCAGCTCACTGCTTTGTCATCCTGAGTAGAGCGAAGGATCTTCGAATGTCACGAGTTTATCGAGAAAAGCGCTGGGGAATAATGGTCATGCCATCAGCATCGAAGAGGATTACACGATAGTTCATAGGGGTACTATACGATAGTCCCACATGATAAGGTAGGGATATAGGAAATATAAATTATGCCTACCCCCACCTCATTTTTTGCGCAAAGTGAAGAAGTGATCCAGCTTTTTAATGTCTGGGCAGCCCCATTTACGACTCGAGCGAGGGTGGATCATATCGGGTATAAATGCGGAACAACGGAGGAATTTGAACAGCTCCGCTCGTTAGTAGAGCCGACTTCTTCTTTTTTGTATCAATCTTTCATCTCTGGAAGACGAATTGCCTTTTTCAAATTCAAACCAGCATTAGCAACGGCCTTGGGAGAAATTCAGTTCTTGGAATTATCGGATCAGAAACCTGATGGAAGTCAGAAGAGCGGCTTTGATCATCTAGAAATCTATCCCGTTGGCGGAACGATGGCGTCGCTCGTGGCCCTGTTTGAAAACAAAGGATATCCATTTACTCAAACCGTGCGACCACATCACACCACCTACGATCGTAAATTGACTCCGTATTTTAGTATTCGGATCGAGCCGGAACCGCTTTTGAAGA
>CAYHTN010000068.1:0-6722 GCA_964359565.1 uncultured Gammaproteobacteria bacterium | reverse complement strand
CAAATGGTCATTCACCGAAGCAAATTGCTCTTACTTGCGCCTCTTTTACTTAGTGATGTGCCAGCAGTGTAGTGGAAGCTGAAATGTGTGTCAAGGGTGTTTCTAACGGCTTTTAAACGACTTTTTCCACACCTTGGGCGGATCCTTCTTTTTTGGATACAAGCGACCGTGTTAAGGCCACCCATTTGGCCGGAGAAAGAGCCTCAGCCCGTACTCCCTTCGGGAGAAGATTCTCTTGCTCTAAGGGAACCAACGCTTCCGCCGACAGTTCGAGATTTGAGCTCAGAAACTTTCGTGGATGCGCGAATCCTTGCTTCGCAAGCCGCATCACCGCTTCGGTCGAAATATTCCAATATTGCTCCCGAATCGCCCATGACATCGGCGTAAGCGCAAGAATTGCCGATTCAACCTTAGGCGGAGGGAAAAATGCCCCTGCCGCGACACGTTTGATGATTCGTCGTTCCGTGGTTGCGAGGGCGATCATGAGTGACAAAAGAGAGGTCTTTCCTTTCACGCCTTTTGGCATATCTGACGCGACGGATGTTGCGCGCTCGGCAACCTCGCGCTGAATGAGCACGACAATCTTCTCCGGTAAAGCAGACGACCAAAGTCCCAAGCGTAACGCCAAAGAAGTAATAGAATATGGAAGATTGGAAACGAGTTTCCACGGACCAGGATCAAGAGCCTCTTGCCAAGACAAGCGTGATGCGTCTCCGTAGATGACCCGAAAACGTGAACCATAGGAGCGGAAACGTTCTTCAAGATATCCGATATAGCGACGATCCTGTTCAATGGCACGCACCGAAGCGCCGGCCTGCAAGAGAGCATCTGTGAGTACGCCAAGACCTGGACCGATCTCCAGAACTTGATCCCCTGCTTGAATTTCCGCCGCCACAACGATCGCTTTCAGCGCGGCAAAATCAATCAAAAAATGTTGGCCTAAGGTCTTATTTGCTCCCCCTCCCAACTGCTGTAAGACCTGTTTAATCTCGGTTGGATTCATACTGCTCGTACGCTAACAGAGAAAAGCGTCAAAAGGGAAGCTACTGATACAACTTTGCCTGCAGGGTAAAGAGTTCGGCGTATCTACCTTCTTTGGCGAGGAGCTCCTCATGTGTACCATCTTCGATGATACGACCGCCATCCATAACGAGAATGCGGCGGGCGCGACGGAGGGTCGAGAAGCGATGGGAGACAAAAATCAAGGCGCGTGATTGAAGGGCTTCGGGAAGAGAAGAAAAGAAATGCTCTTCTTTTTCGGCATCAACCGCAGATGTCGGTTCATCAAAAATATAAATGCGCGCATCACGATACAGTGTACGGGCAATCGCGAGCATTTGATTTTGTCCGCCGGAGAGTTCCGTTGGTCGATCTTCTTCCATCGCGTATTGTTTGCCAAGATGAGATTGCAGTCCTTTTGGTAATTCCTGGATTACTTCGTCGATATTACTTGTATGCGTCGCCATGCGTAAACGGGCATGATTTTTTGGACGATCGATATCACCATATAATATTTGATTCTCCATGGTGTCGTCATACCACTGAATATTTTGGGTCAGGATCGAGAGGGCGGATCGCCACGCAGAAGGCTTAATCGCACGCAAATCAATTCCATTTACCAGGATCCGTCCTCGGGTAGGCTCATACATGCGCATGAGAAGTTTAAGAAGAGTTGATTTTCCGGCTCCATTTAAACCAACGAGGGCAATGTGATCTCCTTGATGAAACTGAAAACTCAAACCACGGATAATATCTTGATCGGTATCGGGATAGCGAAACCACACATCTTCGAAGGCAATCGTAAGCGAGGTGCGTGGTAACGTCTTCCCGGTATCCGCTTCGGGAACGATCCGAAAAAAGGCATCAAAGATGGGAAGGAAAACCGCTTCTGCGTTAAACCAGGTGATTTGCCCAGCGAGCGCTGCAATCGTGCGCTGGAATTGCAACAGCGTCGTCATGAAGACCACGACCACACTGATGGCGAGCTCGCCTGCCAAGACGCGTTGCAATACGAGAAATAGACCAATAAATAATCCGATAAATTGAACAGCGTCTCCAGAAAAAGTCGCGACCGTGTTCGCACGCACGAGACGAACCCGCGCATCAAGAAGTGTCGTCGCGAGTCCGCTCCATCGCTTGAGTAACGTTTTTGCAAACCCATAGACCTTCGCTTCTTGAAGCATGGCGAGACGCGTGAGAACATATTGATAGTAGTAGGCGCGCTTCCCTTCACGACTTTCTCGATCGATCACGTCCCAACTCCATTGCTGCGCTCGCTTCATGAGGATCACCCGAAGAATCTGCGCCGCCAGAAAAATGAGAACGGCTTGCCATGGCAAATAAAATAAGACTGCGAGCAACCCCAAACACTCAAAAAAGTAAGCACTTGCCCACATGACCGACTGACCAATATTCGCCAGCATGTGCGACTTGCGATCAAATGCCTGCGCTAACGATTGAAAACGCGTGTCCTCTAAGACGTGATACGGGAGTTGACTCATGCGTTCAAGCCAACGCTTCGTGATTCCGATCTGGACTTTATAACGCAACACATCACCGGCCGTGCCACGCAACGCTTCTGAGACCATCACGACGAACGAAACAAAAATAAGAAGCCCCATCCAGAGCCACACTTCCGATGCATTTTGTGTCGCTAATGTATCCGTTAGACGCTTAATCGTGACGACCGAGGCCGCCGCGACAGGAACATTCACGAGCAAAACAATCACTAAAAGCGTCGCAAAGACTCGATCAAGCGAGTAGATAAAATAGAGTACACTCGGTAACGTCCGCAGAATCTCGCGTAACGACGGCTTCTCTTTAGGAAGTTCAATGGGCGTCATGATGACGCTATTCTACTCTCGATTCAGTTCGGCGGGAATATCTCGGGAGCCCGCCTGCAAACGTAAATAGCCTTCAACGAAACGATCAAGATCGCCATCGAGCACCGCTTCGGTATCCGATGTTTCGACACTCGTACGATGATCTTTCACCATCTTATAAGGATGAAGTACATAAGAACGAATTTGGTTTCCCCATTCGGCACTATGAAATTCTCCACGCAGTTCTTTCTTTTCTTTTTCAAGTTCGAGTTCTTTGAGCTGTAAGAGTTTCGCCTTCAACACGCGCATCGCCACTTCCTTGTTTTGCGTCTGCGAGCGCTCGTTCTGACAAGAGACGGTGATCTTCGTTGGCAAGTGGACAATACGAACCGCAGAATAGGTTGTGTTTACGGACTGACCACCCTTCCCTCCGCTCATAAACGTATCGATCCGTAAATCTTCAGGACGAATTTCGACATCGATATCGCCACTGATTTCAGGGATCGCTTCGACGAGTGCAAATGAAGTCTGTCTCAAGGCATCCGAGTTGAAAGGCGATTGGCGCACCAAGCGATGCACACCGGCTTCACCACGAAGATGGCCATAGGCGTGACGCCCACGAACAATAAACATCACCGACTTAATCCCCGCTTCTCCACCGCGAGACTCATCTAGGAGCTGCACCGACCAACCCTTGCGTTCGGTGTAACGAAAAAACATGCGAAGCAACATCTCGGCCCAATCTTGCGCGTCTGTCCCACCTGCCCCAGCGTGGATGGAGAGAATCGCGTTATTTTGATCGTACTTTCCTGAAAATAATAAGGCGAATTCGAGTTCGAGATACTGTTTTTCGAGCGCTTGCAAACCCTCTTCGAGATCTTCTACGACAGACGTATCGCCTTCTTCTTCACTCAATCGGCCCATCTCCTCAAGTTCGCGTAACGACAGACGTAACTCATTCCAGGTTTCAAATTCTTTTTTCAAATCGGCGAGTTGCTGAGAATCACGTCTCGCGCGTTCGGGATCGTTCCAAAAATCTGCCGCCGTCACCGTGACTTCGAGGGCCTGAATTTCCTTCTTCACCGTTTCGAGCGACAAGAGTTTCCACGCCTCGTCGACACGTTCGCGGAGTTTGATGATGCGCTCTAGTACTTCTTCAATCATGCATCGTATCCTACACAGAAGCCCCCTCTTGGTCTACGCGGAAGACCAAGAGGGGGCTAAAACGCTATGCTGATTAATCGAGTTGAAGCTTTTTACGATACGCACCAACGACGGGAATCTCCCAGAACCCGCCTTGAAGACAGGTGATAAGAGCGATCAGTTGCGCGAGCGCGAGAGCGATCCCAATCAACCAACCGATGATCGGAATCCAAATCAAGAAGATCGCAATCATCCACACCACGAGCATCAGAACTCCTTGGGCCGAGTGCATACGCACAAAAGCAGAATCACGTTTTAAAAGAAGTGGAACAAACACCAAGATACCGAGATAAGACAAGGCCGCAACGAACTTGTGGGCTTCAACATCTTTTGGATCAAATTGCGGAGCGGGTGCCTGAGGAATGACAGCCGCAGGAACATTCGCAGGTGTCATAGGCGGCGCCATGGGAGCAGCCGTAGGCGTCGAAGAAGGCGAAGATGACTCAGAAACAGGGGTGTTTACGGCTGGCTCTGCGGCACTAGAGGGGGTCGGAGGGACCTTTGGCTCTGAGGAGGGGTTTTGTTCCATATAATCGTATGTTACTTTAAATCATTCTTAACTGACCAGCACATGCTCCCCTTCTTTACTCACTTCTCCGACTTTGAGTCAAGCTTCTTACAGCCACTCGTACATTGGCGTTCTATTAAAAGCGAGACTATTCCTTTGATCCAGATGGATAAATGGGACCTGAGCACTGATGGCGTGCTTGAAGGAACGCACTTTGTTATTGAAGGGAAACGAACCTCATTCGCCCCCGAACCGAATCAAACCGAGCCAAAACCCTGGGACCAGCCGATTTACCGTCAAGGCAGCGGAACACTCTTACTTGCCATCGATGAAGAAGGTCATTTGTTAATAAAAGCCGTGTTTGAACCAGGAAATACGAGCCGCGGATATAGGTATAAAGGTTTGCTACTTTGTACGACCACAAAATTTTCTCCTGCAAACTACGCCCAACAAAAAGCACAAGGGCGCATCCCCGCCTTTTCCGATCTTCTGAATGAACCTGAGGTAGCTATTATTGCAAACAACCAGAGCCGTTCTGGAAGAAAAATACCAGGCGCTCACTGAGGCCGAGCAACGACTCTTCGCCCTTGTCCATCGTGATGTCTTTTTAGAAAGCTACAAACACGGCCTCGTCGGCGAACACTTGAGAGACTTAACTTCTCTTCTTCTGTTTCTAAAATAACAAAAGAAAACACCCCTAGCAGATGCGAAGGGGTGTTTTCTTTTCTGAGAGTCGTGCTTAAAAACCCATGCCGCCACCCATACCTCCCATCCCCCCACCATGACCATGATCAGCCCCTTCTTTTTCTGCTTTTGGTTTTTCGGTGATCACGCATTCGGTGGTGAGCAAGAGCGCGGCGATGCTCGTTGCATTTTGCAACGCAGAACGCGTCACCTTGGCTGGATCGATGATGCCGGCCTTCACCATATCTTCGTATTGATCCTTTTCGGCGTTATACCCCATGTTTCCGGTCAATTTCTTTACTTCTTCGACGACAACGGAACCATCTTGACCAGCGTTTGCAGCAATGATCTTCAGAGGTTCTTCGATCGCTTTGCGAACGATACGTAAGCCGATAAGTTCTTCGCCTTCCAGTGCCAGTGTTTCGAGCGCTTTCACGGCACGTAAGAGGGCAACGCCTCCGCCAGGAACAATCCCTTCTTCGACAGCAGCCTTCGTGGCCGAGATCGCGTCTTCAATGCGATGTTTCTTTTCTTTCATTTCGACTTCGGTCGCAGCACCAACTTTAATGACACCGATTCCACCCGAAAGCTTGGCCAAGCGTTCCTGAAGTTTTTCGCGATCAAATTGAGATTCGGTTGATTCCATCTGCTTTTTGATGGCAGCGGCGCGTGATTCAAGCTGAGACTTTTCGCCTTTGCCATCGACAAAAGTAGTGTGATCTTTGGTAGCAATCACTTTGCGTGCAGAACCAAGATCGGCGAGTTCCACGGAATCGAGTTTCCGACCGACATCTTCGGTGATATACGTAGCACCCGTGACGATGGCGATGTCTTGTAACATTTCTTTACGACGATCCCCAAAACCCGGAGCCTTGATCGCAAGCGCGCTGAAGACACCACGAAGCTTGTTCACGACTAACGTCGCGAGTGCTTCCCCATCAACATCTTCGGCGATAATCACAAGTTCCTTCTTGCCGAGCTTCAGAATCTTTTCAAGAATCGGCACAAGTTCTTGCACCGAAGAGATCTTCTTGTCGGTAACCAAAATAAGCGTGTCGCTGTATTCTGCTTCCATGCGATCCTGATTCGTCACCATGTAAGGAGAAGAGTAGCCCTTGTCGATGCGCATGCCCTTCACGACTTCCATATCGACCCCAAACGCTTGGGACTCTTCAACGGTAATCACGCCATCTTGACCCATCTGACTGACAGCTTTTGAGATAATCGTTCCAATTTCACGATCGTTAGCACTGATCGACGCAACGTTCTCGATCATGTCTCCAGAAACAGGTTGAGCCACCTTCTCACGAAGTTCTTTCACCATGACTTCGAGGGCTTTTTCCATGCCACGGCGGACGGCGAGAGGGTTCGCACCGGCCGTAATATTCTTAAGACCTTCTCCGATCATGGCCTGCGCAAGTACGGTGGCCGTGGTCGTTCCATCACCCGCCACATCATTCGTCTTGGACGCCACTTCTTTCACGAGTTAAGCACCAAGATTCATT
>CAYHTN010000067.1:0-6880 GCA_964359565.1 uncultured Gammaproteobacteria bacterium | reverse complement strand
AAGGGAACACCCTGAAGGTGAACCCGACGTGGATCTACACCTTCAGGGTGGGATCAATGTAGCCCAGCCCCTGAAAAGTTCTAAATGTGTGTACTCATAAACTAACAATCACCTAATCACTGCTTCTATGATTCGAATCATCGAAGCAAGGCTGGGTGTTTATAAAAGTACGTTGACAATTGAATGACAATTGAATATTGACAAAAAGAAGGTGCGTTTGGAACACCTGAATTCAATTGAGAATTGACAATTGAGAAAGGCGTCAAAAACGCCGAAAATTTTCCAGGAAAATCGTCTACTCACCCTGAAGGTGGACTTTTCGGTAGTCCTTTAGGGTTCGACGTTGGGGTACACCTTCAGGGTGGCCCAATCTTAAAGAAAGCCATAATCCACAAAAGGAGGATACCATGGCAAACTTAGTTTTAGTTCAGGATCGCCTCCTCTCAAAGGAATTCCTTTGGGAGGTGCCGGACGTGTTCGCGACCGGTTTCGAACCGTTCGCCTCGTTCGACGTCGTCGTGCCGAAAACAGTCTTGATTACCGGCCGGCACGCGGTGCTAAAGGATACCAGGGACGCACTAGATCCTCTGGGAAATCCATTGATCGCGCCCAAGGGTGAATTGATGTTTGAAATCGCCGGGGCGATGGTCAACATCAGGAACACAATGAAGTTCGGCCGCTTTGCAAATAAGGCTGAACTGTGGAGAGCCGGTCAGATAGCGGAGCACGGCTTTCGCTACAACGTCGGTGGCATGAATGCCGGCCGGATTTTCTTCGGGATCATGGCCGACGCGGAAACGCAAAGGCTCTGTCCGAAGATCAACGGTGAGGACGTAAACTTCCTACCGGTGTATTTCGGCGAAGCGCAGTTTGTCGAAGACGGCGTAACCTGTAATCGCGGCGATCAGCCGCGAAATAGAGATGGCAGTCCCTACGAACTCTTCGTGAAACTGCCGTTAAGTTTTGCTATTGCCCGCGGGTTGGTTTATTCTTCGGGCGGCATACTTTGGGCGTTGAGTGACAATGTTCTCATCGAACAAGTAGCACTCGCCGCCGCCTTAGGTTTACGCCTTCACTGGCGGAACTACGGCGAGCCCGGACGGGTTAATTTCTTGGACATTCTTCTAACACGGAAGGACGTCCTGGAGATGATGAAAGGCTTCTCGGCCAACTGTGGAGCCTTAAGCAGTGATGAAATGGCTCTTCTGGGTTTCATCGCCGCGTCAGCGATGGGTTGTCCTAGCGGAATGAGTCCGAGTAAGTACGGGGTGATCGGCGCCGACGGGGTGCCGGATCCCAGCCAGAACATTTTACTGGCGGCGCACCGCAGTCCGTGGATCGATACACCCGCAGCGGGGATTAATCCCGCGACGGATCCGATTCGGGCGGCTCACGGTCACGCGCCGGCTTTCGGTTTAGGCGGAGTGGGCTTCCCGACGTTGCCCAACGAAAAGCGTGTCCAGTACTGCGGTCTCGATCCGCGGTTTCAGGGCGTGGATAAATACGCCCATCGGATCAAGCCGGATGAAATGAGACTCTCCGATTCGTTGGAGATCATCACCGCCGTCATCTCTAACCTGTACGATAGGGGAGCTAAAAAACTTCTACCGCACGCGGTTGTTGATGACCCTGCCGCTCATCCCATGGATGTGGAAACACAACCGAAACTAATCCAGCGGTTTGAACAGGCCGGACGCCTCGTGGCGGACTACAGTCTCTTGCGCCGCTTCAGCGTCCAAGTTGGCTGGCAGAGAGGATCGAAGGACGATGTAGAAAAGCTCTTCGATCCCACGGGTAGTTCAGCTCTCTACGACTTTGCCCCGGCAATGCGGGACGCGAAGCGTGACGCTCTTCTCGATCAGATCGATAGGATCATCGAGAAAGAGATCGGCATCGTTTCGAGACGCGGAGGCTTGGATGAAAAAGCGGCCCTAGGTTTCCTAGGCAATCCGTACTTTTACTTCAAGCATCGTAGAGGGATGATGATGTGGTTTCGCTTCGTCGGAGCCGACTGGGAAATGCGTACCGGCGATCAAGCCGCGTACAACGTCGAGAGAGTCGCAAATCGGTGTACCAAGCCGATTCACGGCTACAGCGCCACTCCCGGCAAGGGCATCCCGGCTCTGTTGATGAAAGCGTTGTTGAATGACGTTTACCAAGCCATGGTGGCTTGGATCATCAACAATAATCGTGATCCTAAGCCGTGGGACCAGTTGGCGAAGTCGCCGCTCTGGTTCCTAATGACGCCTAACGCGCGTTATACGATCATTGACCTATGCATGGGTATGGTCAACCAAGGACCTCTGCATGATAAAAGATCACGGAAAGTTGAGGGGATGATTTTACATCCTCTGACACCTGATCAGAAGATAGAAAAAACTGGTCCTCAGGATCGCATTCGATCTGACGATTACAGCTTGGTAACGGGAGGTATCCCTGCTGCCTTTGTCTTAGGGCATAGGTGGGATGGCGGGGCTCAGGAAAATGGTAAGGGTGGAATACTTGCTAACGCCCCTGATACCTATCGCAAAGAGCTAGAAACGATCTGGGAGGTGACTAAAGACCTGATCTGGAGTGAGAAGTGGTCACTATCTAAAGTCATCTTAGGACAACTACGCCACGCGACTTACGGTGGCATGTGGGATGGCCTCGCTGATGAATTCGAATCGCGAGTCAAGAGGTTAGTGGAAGAAAAGGAGGTCCACAATGCCTAAAATACAAGATGATCAGATCCACAGACCGACGGTGGCACTTGATGGTACCTCAGGCAGGAAAGTGGCACCACCTTCACCGATGACGCTTTGGTTCGCAATTGTGCGTCTCGGGGCGGCGGTGAGTTTCGGGATTATCTCGGGGGCGTCGCTGGCTTGGATTACCAAGTTTATCTACGGGAGTTGGGAGTGGCAGGTATTCGCCTTCTCCGTTCCCTTCGGTACATTGGCCTGGTTGATTTTCGCTAAGCAACCGGAAAACCCCGAGGGTCGATTCCAGAATCAGATGCTGGATTGGCTGATTAAAGCTATGTTAGCTGATCTGCCATTACCGATCGAGAATATGACCTCGCCGGTATTAGTGGGGATGCTGGTTCTTGTTGCTATTCCCTTCTTCCTCTGGTCGCATCAGAGGATGGGAATAGTTGTTCCCGGCGGCGTTTGCTTTACGATACGAGACATCGCCTGTATGACTGAACGGGCACGTATCGATTCAGGCATTGGGATTTTGGTGATGACATTCGCGTTACCCGCGGTTCTAGCCGCGATCTTGCACCGTAAGGTGCTACGCGAGATTATCTTCCATAAACCAGGCTACGCTTCGAAAGACGACTCTGGTGCCCCTGGCCCACTGATTACAATCGTGGGCTTCATCGGAGCTGTCTTAGAGCTATTTGGATTAAGAGGTCGGTGGTTTTCGAGGCAAGATCCACGAGCACTTGATTGGGCTTTCGGAGCTTACCTCATCGTCGCATCTCTGTTATTCGCAGCCTTGGTCGCTTTGATGTTCTGGACCTTCGCTACGTTAGCAATCCCTTCCCTAAGGTTTTGGATTAATCTCTAAAAGACCTTAGATGGTTGAGAGGGGAAGTGCCCCAACGGGGGCGGTTAAGGAAACTTACCGCTCCCGTTTTTTGTTGCCTATTTCATGGCGGCACCAATGAAGGGGAGGGAAGCAGCCATCTTACCAACTTGCTTGCCAACATCACCTAGAGCTCTCGGTGCTTTGACATCAATAAACTCTTCGAGAACAGAGGGAATGGAAGCAATTAGAAAAACGAGCACCACCGAAACAATTGGTGAAAGCAAGGGAAGAAGGACCGACTCTCCGATGATGGGATACGCGAGAGGTGGTTTAGGGAAGTCTTTACCGGCGATCGGAGTAAGTTTAGTGGCGAGGTAGAGTATTAGTCCGGCGGCGGGGAAGGTAAGAGCAGAAACAATCATACTTTTAAACCATGCCTGCAAAGTTTCTTCTTGGCCGGGCAGACTTCCCCAGAGGAAGATGATAGGAGCGAAAGCAGCTAATAAAACCATTGAGAGCCATCTTTTAATAAGAGCGACGAAAGCAGAGATGATGGCTATAATGTATGCGACGGCTGTGATAAGGACAATCAGTCCGACCACCGTAGCAATTAGAGACCAACCACCCGTGAAAACAGACGCAATAACTCCTCCGAACGTGAGAGCTATACCGCCGCCGAGTGAGAAGATCCAGACAGCGTTAAAATCGCCGTAACCATTTAGAAGTTTGAAACCGACGTTAGCAAGGACGGTGGTTAAGTCAACGAAGATACCCGCTATCGGCCAACTGAAGGTGATTATGATCAAGCTCATGGCTAACTTCGGAACAAAGTCAATCAGACTAAGTGTGGTTCGCGGATCCGTTTTATAACTAAGCATAACGAGAAGTCCTGTAAGAACAATAACGACAATGACAAAACTGTAACTGATGTTACGCATGTTTTTCCAAATAAGGTCAAAAATCCAAGGATCTCCTGGTTGCCCCTTGATTAAGTCACCGCCCGTTTGAGCGAAACCTGACTTAGGAGCAAGTAGGTTATCGGCCAGGGCTTTATTAACAAAGAAATCTTTAGTGTGGATCGGCGGAGGGCTCATCGCCAGTGTGGCTACCGATTTACCAAGGAAAGCGGTCAGATCAGCGTTGGGATTATAGGCGACCTGGCCAGACATATCATAACCGGTTAGGCCATGAAGTACCGAGTTCACACCCCATCCGAAGAGCTGCATCATGTATTTTCCTAAGTTTTCCGAGCCGATAGCCAGCATGTCTTCAATCAAACCAGCGTGAGCTAACTCCGGTCTTATTAAAGTGGTGGTGAATAAGCTGAAGGATAAAAGGAGGATGAAGACTGGAACAGTAACTCTTCTCATTAATCTCATTATTTAACTTATGGTCCATAGAAGTCAAGTAGATAAAATGATAAAATTTATCCGCGAGTCAACTCTTATAAATTTTTATGGCCAAACTAGCGAGAACCTCAGAAAAGGTGAATCGACAGACGGATCGGTCTACAAGGAAAGCTTACGAACGCTCCCCCATGTCTTGGCTTCTCGAACAAATTGAAAAAGATAAATCAACTAAGCTCCGACGCTACTGGGGTCTCGGAGGAGCGCGGGAAAGAGACGAAGAGTACATTGGGAAGATTGAGTCGGGACTTGGTTTCGCTGAAGGAACAGAAGAGAGGGACATCCTCCACAAGACAATCGCTGACGTCGAAGAAAAGTCTCGGCGCGAAGGGCTCGGGGAAGAAGGGACCTGGCGTACTGGTTACCAAACTGGTTATGGTTTCCAAGGGAAGGACTACGGTAAGGAAGGTAAATATTTTCTCACTTACAATTACTCTGATTTTATTAATCCCTACAATTGGGGCCACTTAATTGAAAATAACGTCAAGAGCCTTTCTTATCAAATTTTATACGACAAAATAGAAGCCAAGCAATACGGCTATTTGCGCGAAACTAGTCGAAGCCTTAAGATGCAGGCCGATGATCTCTCAGCGCTTATTGGATCTAAGCCCGGATCGGATAAATCCGGCTCAGGACTACTGGCCGAATTAGCCGCTGTGGAAGAGGAAAGGCAGACGGCTTTTGATAGTTTGTCAGAAGCGAAGATTGAAGAGAGGCGAGCTAAGGCACAGCTTGAGAGAACGAAGATAGGTCTTGATGATATCCAATCAAAGAGAGGTGATGTCACAGACCTGCGACGAGAGAAACTTAAAGTCGAGGAAAATCTCGCCTACGCTGAAAAATCCGAGCAGGAGCTACTCGATCGGGAAAAGATGGTCCTTTCGAGAGAGGCCGTGCTAACCAAAGAAAAGAAGACGGGGGTTTCTCCGGAATTGGCCGAGGAGAGGGTTAGAGTGATCGATGCTCTCGCTTCGAAGAGACAGACGGAGGATGTTTTAAAGAAGGAACTCGAGGGATCGGGAGGATTGAGGGAACAGCGGGAAGACGTTAAACGCGAATTTACTGAACTTCTCCGTGAGCGAGGGGATCTATCAGCCAAGCGTTTAAGAGGAGAAAGTCTAACGAGCGAAGAAGTTAATCGTCTCGAAGATTTGGATAAAAATATTCTTGGACCTAAGGGCCAAGTCTTTAACGAGATTAAGAAGAAATCCGACTCAAAGGGTTTTGAACTTGGTACAGTCCGTGGTGAAATTGAAAGCCTACGCGTCGACCTGGAGGCCACTCGTGGGAATGTGATCGGACGTCACCCGGACGTGGCGGTCATTGAAGCGGAACTGGAAAAATTATCGTGGGTAAGGGATGATTACCGGAAGCAATTAGCGGATGTCCGTAAAAGTTTAGGAAGGCTTAAAGCCAAAAGAATAAAAATAGAAGGAAGACTCTCTCCTTTGGAGAAGGAACGAGAAGAGCTGGCCCGTAAGTTAACCGAAGCGAGACAGCTTCACTTCGAAGCCAAGCAGAAATTTGATGGGGCTTCTGCCCGTGTTGGTGAGGCTAAGACTCGTCTTAAAACTATTCAAAAGGCGAAAGAAGCGGTGGATAAAAGAATCAACGAGATGACTCCACGCGCTCGCGAATGGTTCGCACCGAGAGGTCCTGGCGACACTTTATTTAATGGATCGGACAGGAAAACACGCGGGCGTTTCTGGCAGATGCAGGATTTTCTCTCCGACCCTATTGGTTACTCATTACGATCCTTCGTCTGGAAAGGAGACCCTCTTCCGTCAGGCAAGAGTATTCTCCAACACTCCGGTCTAAAAATTAATGGAAAAAGTGTTAAAGGATTGAAAGACGTTTTCTTTCCCGGCAAATCCCTGCGTGGCGATCTCTATGAGTATTACACCAAAGGTATTTTTAACCGTGAGGGCAGAGAAGCGTCACAGCGCATCGGCAAAACA
>CAYHTN010000066.1:0-7007 GCA_964359565.1 uncultured Gammaproteobacteria bacterium | reverse complement strand
AACGCTTTGTGTAATATGGACACCACTCTTGAACACTTCACCCACATCGAAGATGTTGTCACGTTCGTAAAGGAACATCTTCCTCCTGGAGGCAGCGTAGAGGCCTGGAAAAATATCTGTGAAGACGTCATGCACTGTGAACTCAGCAAAGTAGAACCCCTCCTCCTGAAACAACTCGCTGAGAAAGACGGACATCATCACACCGAAGAGGACATTCGTGCGCTCTTGCGAGCGACAAGTTGGTATACTCACCCTCAACTAAGCCAAGAAGAGCTCTTGGCGCAGGTAGAGACCTTAAAAACAATCTTGGGACCAGACGCGACCGTTCAACTTGAGACGATACGCGCCGCGATTCAGGACCATACAGCGGGACACGAAGCGTTAGCGGCCGCGAAAGCCATTGAGGCGATTTTTAAAAAACTCAATGCCGATCCAATGCGCACGAGCGCTCTGACTCCTGCTCACGAATTACGTGATCAGATCTACTATCAGCTCCTCTATCCGCATTGGTTTGCGATCGTTGATCAGTGGAGACAGGGTCAGACCAAAACCGTTTTGTCGTGACAACCATCAAAAAAACCCGTACGCTGGAGGGAAGTCTATTTACTTTCTATGCCAACTCTTCATACGGGTGATCCCGCACCCCTTTTTCACTTAAAAGATGAGCAGGGCGCCGATATTTCTTTAGCCCAATTCAAGGATAACGCTCCAATCGTCTTGATCTTTTATCCTGGTGATATGACCCCTGGCTGTACCATGCAGCTTTGCAGTATTCGCGATGAATGGAAAACGTTCAAAGAAAAGAACATCCAGGTCTTTGGTGTGAATGCGGGCTCGGCGAAGTCACATCAAAAATTCAAAGAGACTTTTCGCCTCCCCTACCCACTGCTCATCGATCAAGACAAAAAGGTCTCTGAGACTTACGACGCCCTCTTTTCGTTCTTTGGGATTAAGATTATTCGTCGTACCGTCATTGGCATCGACAAAAACGGCACCGTTCGGTATATGAAACGAGGGATGCCCCGCACAAGCGATATCCTGAAAGCGATGCAAAAATATAGTTAAATGGATTCGTCTCCTATTACTAAAATGATTCCTCATCTCTATGTCTTTTGAACCAAAAGTACTTCCCTTTGCCGCCGGATCTCTCAAGGGAATGTCTGAAAAGACCATGACGATCCATCACGATAAGCTGTATGCCGGATACGTCACCAAGAAAAATGAGATCTCTGAAAAATTACAAACGCTCTCGCATGGTGGCGATGTTTCTAGCGCTAATCAAACCTACTCCGAATTACGGGCCCTCAAAGATGGCGAAATATTTGCCGTAAATGGCGTGTATCTTCATGAATATTATTTTGACACCCTTGGCGGAGACGGGACCGCGACCGGAGCGTTAGTGGACACACTCGCTGCCAAATACGGCTCGTTTGAAAATTTCCTCACCTACTTCTCTGCCTGTGGCATGGCCGCGCGCGGCTGGGTCGTATTGTGCTGGGACTTCAAAGCGAAAGGACTCAGAATCTATAACTGCGATGCCCACAATCAGGGCGGCGTCTGGAGTTGCGCGCCAATTCTCGTCTTGGATGTCTACGAACATGCCTACTTCATCGATTACGGCTCTGATCGCAAAGCCTACATCGCCGATTGGTGGAAAAATTTGAATTGGGCCAAGGCGACCGAAATCTTTAGCCAACTTCAATCGATGCAAGGCTCTTAAAACATCTCTTTCACTTATCTTTACGTTCTATCTATGGAATCCATGATGACTGCGCATGTTGGTAAACCCGCTCCTGATTTCACTCTTGAAGGCTTTGCTCCAGAAGGAGAATTCAGGAATTACGCTTTAAAAGATTACAAGGGTAAATGGGTCGTGCTTTTCTTCTACCCTCTCGATTTCACGTTTATTTGTCCGACAGAGATCACCGAATTCTCGACTCGTTACGCCGAATTTAAGAAGCTTGGTGCCGTTGTCTTCGGTGCGTCCACCGATTCTTGCCACTCTCATAAAGCGTGGTGTGAAACGAAGCTTGGGAAACTCAACTACCCTCTTCTGGCAGACTTGAATCATGAAGTCAGCCGCGCTTATGGTGTCCTTATGGAAGAAAAGGGACACACGCTCCGCGGCACCTTCGTGGTCGACCCAGAAGGCCAGCTCCGCTACGCCCTCTACCACGACAACAACGTTGGCCGCTCGGTCGATGAATGTCTCCGTGTCCTCTCCGCCCTCCAAACCGGCGAACTCTGCCCTGCGAGTTGGACTCCAGGGAAACCGACGCTTGGGAAGGCCTAGAATCTCAAATCAACCAAAAGAACGCTCTGAAGCAGCAACCGCTTCAGAGCGTTCTTTACATTATAAGAGAATATGCTAGGTTTTACCGGCTCTGTTCCCTCACCCTGTACACGGAGGACACACGAAATGACACCCGAAAGATCTCTCGTCTTCTCCTGGCTGACACCCACCGCTGGACTGCACCCGGATGACGCGACGGACATCGCTGCGCTCCACCGGGAACTCTCCCCTACTGCCACTCCTGTCACTATGTATGACATCTGGGTGACGGGCGAGCACAACCCCATCATCATCGGTCGTGATCCCGAGACGAACCGGATCATCGCCATGGCGACCCTGGTCCCGATGCGCCTTCTGCGTGGGTCACGCGGGTACATCCACGATGTCGTGATCGCCTCAAGCCACCGCGGCAAGGGACACGGCAAGCCCTTGCTCGAGAAGCTCGTAGAAAGAGCACGGAAACTCAGGCTGACCTCGCTCGAACTCACGAGCAGCGACGACCGTGCTGCCGCACTGAACCTCTACGACAGCCTCGGCTTCAAGCTTCGTGAGACGAACGTTCTCACCCTCTCGCTCACCGCCTGAGGATCCCCTTTCCCCACCCGACGTGCGCAGCTGCATCGAGGGTCTCTTTTTTTATCACCGCTCCCCCACGATCAGACACAGATCAGACACGTGTCTGATCTGGTCCCAAATCCGGATCACAAATCCGGATCACGAAAAGAGGGCGTGTGGCACACGCCCTCGCCGTCCAAAATCAATCAAAATATTATGCCGCCAATGACAATCGCGCCTTCGGCTTGACCTGCTTACCGCTCGTGAGAATCTCTTCCAACGCAGACTTATTCCAACCGACAATTACTTTGCCATCGACGTCGATCACCGGGACACCCATCTGACCCGAGATCTTCACCATTCTGGTAGCGGCGTCATGGTTCGCCGAGACGTCGATCTCGGTAAATTCATAACCTTTCTCGCGCAGATATTCTTTCACGAGCTTGCAATAGGGGCAGGTTGGGGTGGAATAGACGGTAATCGTCATACAAAGGTGCGGAATAACGAAAAACAACAGACTGAGTATAGCACACTCTCGGAGAGCGCTTTAGGAAAGAGCCTGTAGATATCTTACAAGCAAGCGGACACCCGCCCCTGTTCCGCCGTACGGCGTGTCAGCGCGATGTTCGCGTTCTGCATAAGAAGGCCCGGCAATATCGAGATGTGCCCAGGATATTTTCCCCACAAAATGCGATAGAAATAGAGCTGCCGTCATGGCACCAGCCGCTCGACCTCCGTAGTTTTTTAGATCGGCGATTTTCGACTTAATAAGCTCTTGATAAGGCGCATAAAGCGGCAATGGACAAACCGGTTCATCTGCTTCGATACTGGCTCGTAAGAGTGCTTTTTCGAGTCGTGGATCGGAAGAAAAAAGGGCCGTGATGTCTTCTCCTAACGCGACGACTGCTGCACCGGTAAGCGTCGCGATATCGATCAAGACGTCTGGCTTGGTTTCTACCGCATATGTGAGCGCATCGGCAAGTGTGAGACGCCCTTCGGCATCAGTATTCAAAACTTCGATCGTTTTTCCATTCATGGCACGAACAATATCTCCCGGACGATAAGCATTGCCTGAGGGCATGTTTTCAACGGCAAGAAAGATTCCGTGAACTTCAATCGGAAGTTTAAGTGTGCAAAGAAGCTCGAAGAGACCAAGAACGGTTGCGGCACCAGCCATATCAATCTTCATCGTCATCATGCCATCCGCGGTTTTGATCGAAAGACCGCCTGAATCAAACGTAACTGCCTTCCCAACAATCGCGACGCGTTTCTTCGCTCGTCCTTTGGGACGATAGATAAGATGAACCCCTTGCGGTTCGTGAATCGACCCGCGACCGACGGCGAGGGTTGGCTCCATCCCTAATTCACGCATACGATCGATGCCAAGATGGGTACACGTATACCCCGAAGAACGTGCGGCAATTTCTTGAGCTACTTCTACCAATCGTCCAGGATGCATGTCTGCCGAAGGGGTATTTACAAGGTCACGGGCAAGCGAGATCGCGGTTGCAAGAGCTTTCGCGCGATCTATAAGACGAGTCCAAGCCGCTCGTTCTCGGGCAGGAATACCACAGATTTCTAAGGTCGCTTCGATGCCTTTGGTTGGATCTGCCGCTGGAGTTTTATAGGTGTGAAACTGATAGGTGCCGAGATAAATTCCTTCAAAAAAGGCCTCGGCTTCTTCAGGACGTTTTAACGAAAGAGAAGGAGGCAGGACAAATCCAATCCGGGTCAAAGGATGTTGGCGCACCGCACGCATAAGCGCTGCTCCGAGTAACCGACCTTCATCAACGGTCATCGCAGAACTATCGATCGGTACGCAAAGGAGTTGCGAGACCGGTAACCAACCCAAAGTTGGCATGATCGTATTTTTTACCGTAGACGATTGATCCGCTGGAAAGAGACGCTCAAATGACGTCAGAAGATGACCTTCAAACTGTCGATCGAGACTACGAAACAAGGTTTTTCGTGCTTGTGCGCGTTTTTCAACCCAGACCACAAACGCATCACCCTCGTATTCCTGGACCGATTGGTTAGAAAAAGAAAATATCATAGCAAATATTCGTTAAATGTTGACCTCAACATCTTCCGTCTGTAACTTCTCCCAGACTTCAAGACGTGTCTGTAATGACGCGGCAACCTTGAGGGGCAGAATGGCTGTATATGGTGTTTCGTGATGCAGAAACGCATCCGCACCCGTAGCGAGACGTTCCGGCTCCGTACGCAAGGCAAGAATCACGTTTTTGCGTTCGAACACGGTGGGAATGCCCCGAGGACGGGTTGCGGTGAGAAGGGTACGTTCTGGATTAAAGGCAATAGGAAAGCGAACCCGCTCGAGCATGGGAATATCATCGATACTGTCGCCAATCGCAACACTCTCGTCAAGTTCGGCTTCTAATGCTTCTACTACTTCATCAAATGTGACGCCTTTGTTCAACCCACGTCGAACCGCCTCCCGTTGATCCCGAGAAAAACGACCAGTTGGATCTACCACCCATTCCGTCCCAAACGCAAGATCAAACTTCCAGAGCTGTGCGAATACATCCACAACCTGCTTCGGAGAATGACTCAGAGCCACACAGGTGTAGCCACTTTCTTGAAGCGCGAGCAGAAGCTCTCGGGTAAAAACATAGACGCGCTTTTGCCGTTCGGTGAGGATGCGTTTTGCCGCTTCAATCACCTCAAGTTCAGCCAACCCTCCTAACGCTTTTTGCTCCCACTCACGTACCATGGTGTGAATGTAGGCATTGTAGCCACTCTCACGCTCTTCCCAACGTTTCTGCAAGGCACGAGATTCAACAAAGTACGAAGGCATGATGCGTTGCAATTGCATCAAATGCTCAATGAGATCGATCATGAGCGAGCGACGATAGAGAGTCCCATCGATATCAAAGACCGCGAGGCGCACCGGATTCGACATAGCAGGAGACAGGAAGGAGATCGCAGAGAGTAAGTAGCGCGGGGAGTCGTTTATGTCCGCCAAAAGACGAGCCAGCTAAAGCCGAGGATTGCGATTGGAACATAGCCAAGTAATAACCAAAGATAGCGACGGAGCTCAGAGGTGCGGGTTTCGTCAGAGCTCGCTAACATAGGCCGGTCGCAAAGACTCACGATAAAAATCACCATCGCAGCAATGCCAGAAAGTAGACACCAAAAACAGAACGCTTTAAGATCGAGCCACTGGATAACGAATAAAACTCCTGATTCGATGAATCCAATCACAGCCAGAGCGACGGTGAATGCATGAAGTGGCTTGGCCCATTTTGCGAGAGCCGCTCGAAGCACCAACATCTGGAACAGAGCTCCATAAAACAACAGACCGAAAAATGGTCGGGGAATACCGAAACTATTGGCCCATTCAGAGGCGCGGATCATGTCGCAACCAGAAACAATCGCACACGCAATCGGTGCACCGGTGACATAAACGTAAAATAGATACCCTGAGAAAAAGAACCCGAATAACGCTGCCACTGCCATGACCAAACGTGCGGCTCGGGGAGAAAGAAACACCATAACAAGAGATTATCGTGGTGACACCTGCTTGTCTACGGCCCCCATTGAGCTCTTTCGAGAGAAGAAAAACGCTCCTTCGAGGGCGAGTAAGATCCCAAATCCTAACGGATGATTGAGATACGGCGTAAAGAAATGGACCGTCGCGAGCGTAATCAGGCCGATGAGAATCGACCAGGTGATCCACGAAGCAGCATCGATCCGCCAGGCGATCCGACCAAGTCGGATCAACAGCACAAGCATAAGAACGAGACCAAAGAGCCCAAGTTTATACCAAAGATCTAGCCAGCCCCACTCAAAGGCATAGGTCGTATAGACCCCTCCTGTTGCTTGAACGACTCGTGGATCACGACTCTCATAGGTAATCGTCGCTCCAAATCCAGATCCACTGATGGGAGCTCGCTTGATCCCCTGCCAGAGCATGGGGAGTAACTTCCATCGACTCGTGGCCGCATCCTCTCCCACATCCATCCGCGTACGAATCAACGACGTGAGCGACCCATCTCCCGGAGGGAGAGGGATCCACAAGAGCCCGGCTACTAAGGCAATCGCGAATACGCACGAAGCGATACCTGTCGAGAGCACTCTTTTCCAAGCATGGCGATGAGCAGTCACGAACCAGAAAAAGAACACGACTCCCCCTGCGGTA
>CAYHTN010000065.1:0-7057 GCA_964359565.1 uncultured Gammaproteobacteria bacterium | reverse complement strand
CGCCAGGCTACCTGTCTCAATCCGGGCAGCTGTATAGCGAAGCGGGGATTATGGCTTTCGGGAAAGTCTTTGACTTTGGTCCGGTGTTTCGGGCCGAAAAGAGTAAGACGCGTCACCATCTCTCCGAGCTTTGGATGATGGATGCAGAGATGGCGTTTTTTGATCAACAGATGAATATGGCTCTCCAAGAGCGCATGGTAAAGCGGATCGTGAAGGATGTCCTGGAACAGTGCCAGGAAGAGCTCAAAATTCTCGAACGTGATACCACTATTTTACAACGGTTGGTGCATGAACCGTTTGTGCATCTCAAACATATTGAGGCCAAGCGTATTCTGAAAGAAGAAGCTCTGATTTCAAAAGAAGCTGCGGAGGAAGTCTCTTACGAACTTGATGACATGTCGACCGAAGAAGAAATTGCGCTTGGACATAAATACCAATTGCCTATTTTTATCGAAGACTATCCAGCTGAGATCAAGTCGTTTTATATGAAGCGCTTCGTCGATGAAGCGGGAGTCTTGCGCGCTCGTTGTGCCGATTTGATTGCCCCAGAAGAAGGTCGCGAAATCATTGGGGGAAGTCAGCGTGAAGAGAGCTACGAGGCCTTGAAAAAAGAAATTGTGGATCGTGAGTATCCGCTGCAGCAATACGAGTGGTACTTGAATACGCGTAAGTACGGAAGCGTGCCACACAGCGGATTTGGGATCGGTCTTGAACGAACCGTTCGTTGGCTTTGCGGCGTTCATCACATTCGCGAAACGATTCCCTTCCCACGGCTCTTGAATCGGATGGAGCCATAGGCGATTGCTTGGGCATATCGCTCGGGCACGGCGCGCCGTGCCCGTACAGGGATTGTTAGGTGTGGTATTCTAAAAAGCAATTATGCGTCGTGCTTCTTGCGGTGCGTTTCTGTTAGGACCGATTTTGGTTTTTTTGTTGGTAGGAGGAGTCGGTTTTTTTCTTCTCTCGCAAAAGGTCCAAGAAAAACCGCCGAATCTCGTTCCAATAACCGTTTCTTCGACGACCCAAGAAACGATTCTGTTTGCTTTTGCCAATCCGCGTACGCTCACGGATGAAGTGACGGCGTTAGATTTGCCAGATCGAACCTTGCGCGTGCTTACGCCACCTGCGAATTGGCGTTTATCTTCCTTTGAGCGACAAGGCATGCGCGTTGAAGAGTTACCCGTTGGAGATGTCTATCGTCTTGTTCGTGAAGATGGGTGGAGTGTGGTGTTACGAGATCCGAAAGGGATTGCCTATCAAGATCCTGTGATCTTAGGGTACTTCGACACCGATCATGTAGGAGTGCTTGCTCGCACTGACGAACGAGTGTTGTTAAGTGTTTCGCGTTTTGGAAATGTTCAAGTCGTTACGAGTGTTGATGAGGCGAGTTCGGTGCGATTTGTGAAAGATGGATTTGCCTGGATGGTAAGGTTTGCTCCGTCCGAAGGGATTGAAGCGCCGCTACGTGGTCCTTCAGCTCTTACGCGGGTTACGCGTACCGGTGTTTCGACGACGATGGCCCAATCTCCTGGAGCCATCAGTCGAGTCGTGCCGTTTTTGAATCGCACAGATGTCTTTTCTTATGCGACCGAAGAGGGAACGCTTACTGCGGTGAGTGGTCGCTGGCGCTGGCAAGGGACAGGGATTCCGTTGCTTTGGACCGATGCGCAGACCCTCCTCTTCACTCAAGGGAATAGCCTCTATCGTCGTGATGCAGCCACCTCGACCGCAGAAAAACTGATTGACCTTCGAGCGCTTCCGTCTCGAGCCTTTGTCTCCTCGACCAGCCTTGGTCTGTGGTAAGCTACTCCTATATGCCTTCTTCTCCCGCCGCTTCTTTGCCTACCTGGTGGCTTCGTCTCTGGATTGCCATCGGAATCTTTGCCTTTGCCCTCATTATTATCATTCCGGCGTTTATTTTTACAACCTTTACGAGCGAGCGTCATCGCTTTCAGGCCTGCGAAAAGAAAGAACAGACCGACTGTCGTCCCTCAATGATTTGGTATTTCGCCGGGTGGGTGAAGCCCACGGTCCCTGTTGATCGTCAGACCACGACTACGGGGGCCACGACCGAAGGGGGAGGAGTTGCCACCACCCCGTAAATCTGATGTGATAGCTTACGCGGTTTGATTTTGTTATCGTTTTTACCATCTATGAAGCGTCACCTGATCCAAGAGGCCATTGGTCTCATCGGAAGCTCTGTTGTTCTAAAAGGTTGGGTGAATACCCGCCGAGATATGGGCAAGATCGCCTTTTTAGATGTGCGTGATCGTTCAGGACTCATCCAGGTGGTTGTCGTTCCTGCCGAGCTTGATGCTGCTTCCGTAGATCTTTTAAAAGAAATCCGAAATGAGTATTGTCTTGAAATTCAAGGCGTGGTCCAAGCGCGTTCGCCGAAACAGGTAAACGAAGTCTGGCCCAGTGGGAAGATCGAATTGCTTGCCAAGCAGATCAGGATCTTAAATGCAAGTAAGACACCTCCCTTCGAACTTGAATCAACGTATGGGGTGAATGAGGAGCTACGCATGAAATATCGCTATCTTGATCTTCGTTCCGATCGCATGATTCGGAATTTGGAATTACGTGATCAGGTCATTTCTTTTTTCCGTAACTTTTTGCATCGCGAAGGATTTCTCGAAGTTGAGACGCCTTGTCTCACCAAAGGAACGCCTGAAGGTTCACGTGAATACTTGGTCCCTTCACGGTTACATGCGGGCGAATTTTACGTCTTGCCACAATCACCTCAGCAGTTCAAGCAATTACTGATGGTGGGTGGAGTCGAGCGCTACTTTCAAATTGCGCGCTGTTTCCGTGACGAAGACCAGCGTGGCGATCGTCAACCGGAATTCACTCAGCTCGACTTAGAGATGTCGTTTGTCGAGCAAGATGATGTGCTTGCCCTCAATGAGCGCATGATGATCGAGATGGTGAAGACAGTCGCTCCTGAAAAGAAGATCAAGCAGATTCCTTTTCCTCGTATTTCGTATCGTGAATCGATGGAAAAATACGGGAATGACAAACCGGATTTGCGTGAAAATAAACAAGATCCAAACGAACTTGCCTTTGCCTGGATCGTTGATTTTCCGATGTTCGAAAAAACTGATAACGGTTCGATCCAAGCGGCCCACCATCCTTTTTGCATGCCGAATCCAGAAGACATGGCTCTTCTTGACACCGATCCGCTCAAGGTTCGTGCCTGGTCTTATGATCTCGTCTTGAATGGGTATGAGCTTTCGTCTGGATCGATTCGTATCCATAACCGTGATCTTCAAAATAAGATATTCCAAATGCTTGGTCTTGATCAGGACCTGATTCAAGCGCGCTTTGGACATATGCTTGAAGCGTTCGAGTATGGTGCGCCTCCACACGGAGGCATGGCGCCCGGTATCGATCGTATTATTATGCTGCTTGCAAACGAGCCAACCATCCGAGAAGTGATTGCCTTTCCAAAAACAGGTGATGCTCGCGATCCGCTTATGAATGCGCCTTCCTCGATCGAAGAAAAGCGTCTTGACGAAGCCCATATTCAAATCAAATCATCGTCACGCGCGACCTAATCTGATGGCTTACGAGGTTCACATTGCCTCTTTTGAGGGGCCACTCGATCTTCTTCTTCAGCTGGTAGAGGCACAAAAGTTAGAAATCACCGAAATTTCGTTGGTTCAAGTCACGGATCCTTTTTTGGCACATCTGCGTGAGGCCGAAGGGACCCTTTCTCCTCAAGAGCTTGCCGACTTTTTGCTTGTCGCGGCAAAGCTTGTCTATCTCAAATCTAAGGCGCTTTTGCCAACGCTCACAGATACGGAACTTGAAGAAGGACCTGATTTGGCATCGCAATTAAAAATGTATCAGGCTTTTGCGAAGGCTGCTGTTACGTTGGGAGTATTAGCAAAAGCGGCGACATCATCGTGGAACCGAGCCCGTCCTTCTCTCATTCCGCTCGAGAAATCCTTTCGTCCCCCGTCCGGACTTTCGCTTGAAATGCTCGCACAGTCTTATCGAGGGCTGTTACGTCGGCTCGAGCCGCTCCTACGTTTGCCTCAAGCTGCGGTTGATCGTATTATTTCTCTTGAAGAAAAAATGGCGCATTTAACGCATCGACTCACGCAAGTCAAGCGCGTTTCCTTTCATGCCTTTTTAGCCGAATCACAATCTCGGCTCGAAGTAGCAGTCAGTTTTCTAGCTTTGCTCGAATTGATTAAGCAGCGTTCCCTTCGGGTGGAACAAGCAGACTTGTTCGCGGAAATTCATCTGCATTCTTCTTCTGATTCATCATATGTCTGATGCTCTATCTCTTTCTTCCCGATGCGAGGCGATCCTATTTGCCTCGGCCCGCGCGTGGCAGCGTCGTAAGCTTGCCGAAGCCTGCGAAGCTCTCACCGATGATATCGATTTGGCGCTGAAAGAACTGTCCTTGGGATTGGATGAAGCTGGCAGCGCGCTTCAACTCGTAGAACATGGACAAGAAATCGAGCTCGTCACGCGAGGGGAGTATGCTTCGCTCTTGCGTCACGTATTTACGCAAGATGCCGCCGGAGAGTTAAGCCGTCCTTCGCTCGAGACGCTCGCTATTTTAGCCTATCGCGGTCCACTCACTCGTCCAGAGCTTGAGCAAATTCGTGGAGTGCAGTGTGCGATGATTTTGCGGAACCTCTCTCTTCGAGGATTGGTTGAAATAGGGACAGAAGAGCGTCTTGGTCAGGCCACCTATCAAGTTACGTTGGACTTTCTCAAGCATTTCGGCCTCCCTTCTCTTGATCAGCTGCCAGATTATGGCTCCTTGCATCACGTAGCGGCAGTCGAACAATTACTCCACGAAGTACAAGAAGAAGCGGCTGATCCAGCTCTTACTCGCCCCAATTCCTCAACTGAGGTATCATAGCGGCCATGTTAGCGGAATCTTTCATTACGCTCACCGCGTTTCTTTCGATCCAGGCACCTGCGTATCAAGACCCTCGTGATGCGGTTGCGGCGATTAACAGTCTTCCGGTGGCGAAGTATGTGGCAAATGCTCCTTCGGGTCCTCTCAAAGTCCGTACCGAAAGCATCGGCGTGGATGTCACCGCTCGGGCCGCGGTTGTCTTAGATGTCGCGAGTGGACGAACGCTCTTCGAAAAAGATGAGCAAGTTGCCTATCCCATCGCGAGTTTAACCAAGCTCATGACCGCGATGGCGTTTTTAGATAGTCGTCCCAATTTGGCCGAACAGGTTAGTATTTTAAGTGAAGACGATCCACGTGAAGGCAGGAATATTTTTATGACCGGAGAGCGTTTTACCAAAAAAGAACTGTTGCAAGCGCTTCTGGTTGGTTCGGTAAATACAGCAGGAAATGTGATTGCCCGAACGACGGGAGGACGAGAAGTGTTTGTGCGTCGGATGAACGAAAAAGCCCGTCAATTACATTTACAGCGGGCTACCTTTGTTGAGCCAACCGGCCTTGATGCACGTAATCAAGCCACTGCGCATGATGTTGCTCTCATTTTACGTGCCGCGTTAAGTTACCCCGAAATTCGTGAGATCACCGAACACTCTTCGATTACGTTACCTGGTCGTGTGAGTGGTCGTCCGTATGAGATCGATTCTACCAATTTATTATTAGGTTCGTTTTTAAATAAAGCTCCGTATCGGATTGTTGCCGCAAAGACAGGATCACTCCCAGAAGCCGGTTACTGTCTTGCACAAGTCACTCGTCGTGATGGGAACGAAGTGATCACCGTTGTCCTCGGCAGTACCAACCACTTTGTTCGTTTTCAAGATGCGAAATCACTCACGTATTGGGCGTTTCAGACGTATGCGTGGCCTACGAGTGTCGTGCAAGCAGCAGCGGTGCATCGCTAAGGATGCTGTTACATGATGCGCAAACGGATTGGCTGGGATCTGCGTTGTTTGTCGGCTGATGGTTCTCCTGGAGCCGGTATTCCTCATGCCGCACGCGAGTTGTGGTCTGCCTGTGTGAAAGAACGATCTGAGGATATTGATCTTATCGCGTTTGTCGCCGAAAATGCCTGTTTAGATGAAGCGGGGACGGTGATCCGTCTTCCATCTTCACATTCACGCGCTCTTCGAGAGGTGGTCCGAGCACATCCGATCGATCTTCTCTTTTGTCCGAGTGGCACGGTCCCGTTCGGTCTCTCCGTTGGAGCGATCCCTTGGATCCATGATCTCGCCATTCTCAATCATCCCGAGTGGTTTCCTGAATCCTGGTGGCGACGAACCTTCACGACCCAGCTCGTTCGTCGCGGGATTCGTCGTGCGCCATGTACATTGGTCGTGAGTGACGCAACGAAACGCGAGGTTATACGTTGGACTGCCTTAGACCCAGCACAAGTGATTGTCACTGGGCAGGGCATTGAACTACCCAAACAAGAAGAAACACTCCCGCCATCATTACAAGGCAAAAATTATGCGTTGATATTGGGGACGGTAGAACCACGAAAAAATTGTTTGTTTCTTCAATCGATCTGGCCCGACGTCTGTCATCATCTGGCGGAAGAGATCCCTCTCGTGATTGCAGGACAGCAAGGATGGGGAAATAGTGCTTTGCAAGAAACACCCTCTCTGATCCGTATTTCTGATGTCTCTGAGGCGGCACGTCTTGCGCTTCTCCGGCATGCCGCGGTCGTTCTCATCCCTTCGCTCTATGAATGTTTTGGTCGCGTCGCTGCGGAAGCATTAACGTTAGGAATTCCGGTGATCGCCTCCGATCGAGGCGCTCTGCCAGAGGTCATCGGTCAGGCGGGCCAATGCCTTCCTCTGGATCAGTACCGTTGGGTAAAAGCGGTCGTTGATACCATTCGTCCTGGCCCTATTCGTAGTTATTGGGTTGTACAAGCACATACGGCAAAAAACACCTTTTCTTGGACCCCGATCGTAAAACGTGTTCTTGCCAATCTTCAGGAAAATTGTTAGTCTAAGCCCCGTTCGTTTAGCGCTTTTCTAAATGAAGTCACCTGTTACGGGGACCCCATCCTATGCATGGGGAGGCGCAGGCATCTCCCGAAGTGTAGTGCTTCGAGTAACACTCGATGCGCGGAGCGAAGGGAGATAAGCCGAGCAA
>CAYHTN010000064.1:0-7096 GCA_964359565.1 uncultured Gammaproteobacteria bacterium | reverse complement strand
CCCCACTCAGGCAAAAAGCGCCCATCATGACCGCTCTGACTTTTCGTGATGAGTGGCTCGCACTTCGTATGTGATCGCACGAGTTCTTTATACGTTTCAACCGCCGGATGCGTGAGCGATGTCTGACTCGAACGTTCTTTGAGCAAAACTTCGAGGGTCACTCCGACTGGCAAGGCTTGTTTCATCCGCTCGAGAAGCTCATCGGGGTTTTCCGTTTCTGGATAACGGAGATCGACTTCGGCGATCGCTTCGTGCGGAACTGCATTTCGTGCTTTTCCGCCTTGAATCGTGCCGATATTCACGCTCGTATACCAACGATCCGGATCAGTCGTCACGGGGAAGAGTTTTAACACTGCTTGAATTCCTGTCATGAGTTTTTCAATAGCGTTCTCTCCCACCCAAGGTGTCGATGCATGTGCCGGCACTCCCTTTGCATTCAGGCAAAAATGAATGATGCCTTTGTTCCAACAAATGAATTCATGAATCACCTCTCCGCCATCGGGGACCAGCGCGAGCTTTGGTCGATATCCTTCTTCTTGAATGAGATATTTCGCTCCATCGTATCCGCCGATCTCTTCATCGGTCGTGAGCATGAGCGCAAGCGAAGGCGGATGCTCGATCTGACTGAGATCACGCAGTAACTCCATGAGAATGGCGTCTTCCGTTTTCATATCACACGCGCCACGACCGATGAATCTGCCCTCCGCCGTACGCACTGGGGTGAACATTTCGTCACCGGCGGGCACAACATCGAGATGCCCCATGAGCAAGATATCTGGGGTCTTGGTGTCATGGGTAGAAACGACGATCGAGGGCTTGCCGTTACGTTCATACCGTTTCACATGTACGCGCGTATTGTCTTTATAATAGTTTTCAACAAGCTCAATCACATGCGTGAGTTCCTCCGGACGGTCGGCGGTAGAGCGACAGCGGATGAGATTCTCAGCCAGCTCAAGGATAGAAGCGGTAGTGGGAGAAGCGGTCATAGAGAGAGTAAAGGAAGAAACAAAACCGGCCCTGAAAGGCCGGATTTGTGCGTTGCACTGATACAACACGAAAGCGGCCTGTTAGCAGGGAATAATGAAGCTAATAATAAGGCCGTTGGTGCGAGACATATTCGTAACCTAGCAAGCCTTTTGATCCGCGTCAACAACCCTATTGTGGAAAGCAGCCTGCGCGAGAAACATAAAGATCCAAAATTGAAGCGCCAAATCGTTCTTAAAATATGGCACGTCCACCAAGCCGTGTACAAGGAGAGCAACAAGCGGGGCTAAAAAAATCATGGCATCCGTATAGCGTTGTTTGCGCCACACCTGTAAGCGTTCTTTGATCCAAGTCAGAATGATCCCCGCGAACGCGACGAGACCTAGAAGGCCGGTCTCGCTCCAGAAGTTAAAAACGATCGTGTGAGGATATTGAAATATTTCGATGAAGCGCTTCTTGTGATACGGATCAAATACCGTCGGATACCCGCCAAAGCCTGCGCCAAAAAACCAATGGTCTTTCAACATCTGCCACGTCTCCGTCCACATCCACACCCGCACTCTTCCCGACCAGCCTTGAAATGTAAGCTCCTGCCAAAGCGCTGTTCGGATCGAAGGGATAAATCCGAGCACAACGATCACACCCGTAGTTCCTACAGCCACAAGCCATCTGCCCCAACGAACGCCCAGAAGTGTGAGCGTCATCGCCGCGAGCAGACCAACGAGTCCTCCGTCACTACGTACGAGGAGAATGCCGATCACGCTCACGATAAACGTGATGAGCGATAACACGCGTCGAGGATAACGCACCCACGCGGCAAACGCGTACGCCGCAATCGGTGTCACAAAAAGGGCAAGCGCATTAGGAAAAGGGTACGGCCCTGTTGCCCGCCGGCCAGCAGCGATCGAAACATCCCAAGGATGCGGGATTCCCTTACCCGTTATGAACTGAACCAGAGCCCAAGCGACGAGCGGAAAAACGATAAGAAGCAACGAGCGTTGCAATCGTCGTCGTTGCCATTCCTCTGTAAGAACCGCCTGTAGGACCACAAAAACGAGAACGGGTTCAAGTACATACGCTCGCCACAACCCAAACCCTGCAAACAACTGCGGAGCAGCTACGACCGCAACGATCGTCGCGAGTACCCAAGCGACAACGACCCCTCGCCACTTCCCCATCCGTTCCCATCCCCTCTGCCACCCCTCTGTTCTTTCCGCAAACGTAAATGTTGCGAGCAACGCGAGCAACAACAATTCCAAAAGTGTCGTCGGTAATCCCCCAATCCGAAACCGAATCAAATACAGCGGCAATGCCAGCGGCATCCATGGTAACACCGCCGAAACCACGCGACGCCCACGTTCGCGCCAATAAATCATACGTTATCGCCATCCTACCCTCTTCCTCCTGCCGAAGGAAGGCGGCTATGCGGTTGCGCGGTTCCTCTCTTTTATCGCAAAAAAGATCGAAGATACCTCGTCGTCACGATAAAGGAGAGGCTAGGAGAGGTTCCCCTCCCCTGAGCGCTCCCCTTTCGCTCTTATCGCACTCTCTGTCCAATGCTCTTTCCTTGGTATCCCCTTCAGCGTTTCCTCAAGTCGTATCAGTACACCCTGTATATTGCGATAGACCTCTGCATTCGTAAAACGAATGACGGTATAACCCTGTTGTTCTAACCATCCCTGTCTTTTTGCATCATAGGCGCGTTCTGCGGGAGTTGAATGCGTGACTCCATCTATTTCTATAATGACTCGATAGGATGAAATACAAAAATCCGCGACGAATCTTCCAACGCTGAATTGTCGTCGTAAACGGATATCGAGAAAAGAAGCACGGAAGCTTCGCCAAAAAATATTTTCTGCACCTGTAGAGCGTCGACGGAGCTTGCGACGGATGGGAAGCATGGATCGACTATTTCGAAGAGACATATCTACCCCGTTCCATGAATCGGAGAGCGTGTAAAGAGGAAAAGAGGGGGAAGGGAGGGCTGCCACGGAGGGGAACCTCTCCTAGCCTCTCCTTTCGTGTGGTCGAGGTGGTCTTCGACCTTCTTCATGGCACGAAAAGAGAGGGACCATGCGACCGCATAGCCGCCGGTGCAGGGGCAAGCGGAGAAGAGAAAGAAAAGAGGGTGCTTCGCTACGCTCGCCAAAAGACAGGAGAGCTACTACTATAAGGAGCATCTATGACGCCGTTACTTGAAGAATCGCTCGTGAAGAAGCATTGCTATGCCGAGACGGGGGCACTAAAACCAAAGCCTGAATGCCGGGCACTTCTTATCAACCATTTGATTCTAGAAGAGATGATGGATATTGATGAGGCCGAAAATCGTACCGACAAAACGCTTCGAGCGATGAACCTCTGGAACGAACCGACTTTAGAAGATATTTTACGTGAAGATGCCGCTGATCCGAGTAATACTCCGTCGGTATGAATGATGCGGATCGCTTGCGCCATCTGGTTGTAAAATTTTTGCGACTCGAAACGATCGCAGAGGCGCTCTATCGACAACACGTCCATGCGATCAGTGTCGAAGCACGACCTCTCTTTGAACGTTTTGTGACCGTCGAAGCACATCATCGCCAAATTTTTGAGCATTACTATACGACCATCTACGGCCTACCGTTGCCGACATTCCACATCTCTACCTTTTGCGCCTGCCTCATCGCTGAAATACTCCATCTTTTTGGCCAAGGCCCTATCCTTCGCTTCGAATGCTGGATCGAACGTCTCGCTATTGCCGATTACACCCAAGCTCTCGAATGGATCGAGGAACCCTCCATGCGAAAACTGATCCACGAAGTCTTAAAAGACGAACAACAACACCTCCCCTTCACCGAAGCCCTATTAGTCTTCCGCGAAGACGAAGAAGAACACATTCAAAAGATGATAAAACTTCAAAATCCTGAATCGTAAAACACGTTTATTTGGATGCAGCGCGCGAAACGACTGAGCATTTCGACGAAGCGTACCGGAAGGTACGGTGAGGAGAAAGCGGAAGTCGTGACAAAGCGATGCGCCAAATAAACGTGTTTTACCGTTTTACGAAAAGTCTCTTGATCGCCAAGCATAGAAGCGACCAAGAGACTCGACGGCTGCTCCGTCGACTCGTGCGATCATGACGATCGAAATCATCCTGGTCACACGAGCCGAGGGGGCAATGCGCTCAAACGTAGGCGCGAGATCCTGCTTTTTCAAGGATTTCTCGCGTCTTCACGAAAGTGATTGTGCGTAGATGCGAGCGATCCGTCAACACCCATCCCAGTGGATAACTTTTTGTGTTATGTCTTTTCTCCTCTTTTCTTCACGACGTAGACAGCGAACGTAGCGTCTTGATACAAACGTGTAAAGCGCTCATCGATTTTCAATCGATCTTCGAGCTGTGCATTGCGCTCTCGTTCAAAAATAATATAATTCGCACCTAGATTCTCGTGGGCAAACGCATAGACATCGGTGCCGGTGGCTTGATCGAAGACAAAATCGGCATAGATGTCTGAGCGTGTCGTACTTGCCACGAATAAGTAGGTCGGATCCATGCCAGAGATGTAACGCAACTGATCATTGGCCACAAACAGAGGTGGAAATAAATCCCATTGCGGATGAAAGACGCGCTCCCCTGGGGTTGCCACCGCCGTAAGCGCCTTCATCGGCTCTTCAACGTATGTAAAAGGGATATTGTGTTCATGGAGACTCAAATACGTATCCTTGAGATCCACCCCGGCAGAAAAGAGAAGAAGAGCGGCGACCACGATGATCGATACACGCGTCCGTCTTCCCACTGTTTGCCAAGCCGTGCGGAGATTGATCCAATGCAAACCAAGTTCGGCTTCGAACACGGCGCCGGTGAGCGCCAGGGTTGGAATAAAATATTCTCCATACCGTTTGCTCTTTAGAGTCAGAAGACCGAGAAAGATAGTGACGAGCGGAAGGAAGATTTTAGGCCCAAGCGGTTTTGGCGGCGTCGTTTTTGGGACTTCAGTCGCCGCATCCGTTGCTCGTCTGCGAAATGCCATCAAGACGAGCCCGGCAAGCAAGATAAACAGCGGGATCGAACCTAGCAGTTGTCCAAGGGTGATAGAACGCAACTCCTCCCCTAAGCGCACACGATCAAACGGCGTCTGCACTCCGATGACAACCACTTGCACCCATAAAAAACGAAAGAGATTTTTTGCGTTTGGATGGAGGAGAATTCCGCCCGCACAACCAACCGTGGTCGTGGCGAGAATCACGAGCGTCTTTCGCCACAGACTCTCGGGAAGATGCGCGACCGATTGTACGCGTCCCACGAGACGACGGAGGCCTTGCCAGCTAAGCATTGCGCCGGCGACCAAGCCTTCTGAGACCAACAAAAGTAACCATCCCCCATGCATGAGACTAAAGAACAGCCCCGCAAAAAAAGCAGGACGTTTTTTTAGACATACGAGCGCGCTTAAACCAACCAAGAAACAACTCACGGCAAGCGGCGATGACTTCGCAAGCGACATACGAACGACAAATGGTGTTGCCGTGATAAGGAGAAGCGTCCAAAGCCACGGCTTTTGTGAACCCACCCAACGCGCGCAGAGATAAAAAACCAATACAACCAGCCCCGCAAACGTAACCGCCGATAATTGCGCCCCCGGAAGCATCCCAAACAGTTTGATAAACGGAATCTGCAAGAGATGAAGTCCTAAATGTTGGTCGACAAAATACGTATGCAAAATGGTGAGATCAAGCCAAGGAAAATCCTGCAAAAATCCACGCTGCATGATGAGAGACGCAATCTTTCCATGGGTGAATCCATCTGGATCGTTAAACGCTCCCCACGGTTGAAACAAGGCAAACCAGCCGAAGCCGAGAAGATAGACTATCAAATATTCGAAGAAGCGTTGCAAGCGGGACATGGAGGATAGGATAGCAGAAGAGAGGGGTTCGCTAATACAAACATTCGCTCAGGGACCCGTCCTCCCCTGCACCCCTCCCCTCCGAGCGTTGCTCGGCGTGACACGTCGTTCGCGAACGACGTGTCGTGAGGAGAAAATCGTCCGTATCCATTTTTGTTTTTACGTCATCCCCGCGAAGGCGGGGATCCAGGTAAAACAGATCTGAATATGTGAACGATATTCCCCTCCTGCCCGCCGACGTAAGGAGGTGGGAAAGGAGGGGTGCAGGGGAGGACGGATCCTTGAGCGACGATCTGTTGCTTAAAAGAAAAGAGTGGCTATTTATTCGTATAAAAAAAGATCGACCTGGAGACTCGCTGCGCGTGGATCGCGTGCGTGTCTCGAGGTCGGGTAGAGGTTGTGGGCGCTGCCGTCTAGCGAGGCTAGAGGCGGCGCCCTGGAGTGGTCACTGCGTGCCGCAGCGACCCGGGTTCTGAGAGACATAGGACTGGCACATCCCGTTGCAAACGCCGGGACCCGCGTAGCGCACGCACGCGGGCGTGGCAGCGGCGAGGCGCCGGTGGCCGTGCCTGCGGCGGCGCGGCTCGGGCGGCGGGGTGGGGATCGCGACCGGCGGCGGGGTGGGATTCACCCACTCGTTCGTCCGACGGTTGGTGTCGTTCGCGAGGGCCTGGCCGCCCCGCGCGATGGTGTTCTGGGCGGCGTCCTCGAGCGCGCCCATACCCTGCTGCTCGCGCGGCGTGGCGAGGGTCGGGTTGGCGACCTTCTTCACGTTGCTCACGAGCCAGGGAGCTGCGAGAGCGACGACGAGGAGCGCCGGGATGAGGGCCACCACGCGGTTCCTGGTGATGAGCCAGAAGAGCACGTAGATGATCCCGCCGATCACGATCGCCGCGATGACGTTCGCGACGATGCTGCTCGTGAAGGCGCCGCCGTGGGTGACGCTCATCCCCTCGACCGTGCGCCAGTAGCTCCCGTAGAAGAAGCCGTAGAGCGCGCGGAGGAGGAAGATGGTGCCGAGCACGATCGCCGACCAGATGCCGAACCTCGGGAGGTTGAAGGCGTAGCCGACGAAGAGGCAGAGCGCCCCGATGAGCGAGAGGCCGCTCACGAGCAGGAGCTGCTCGTGGTCGAGCACCATGTCGCAGGCGATGTGCCCCGCTCCCGACGACGCGCACGGTCACCACCTCCCGGCGACCGCCTCTCCCCTCACCATCGTCCGCCAACCTCCC
>CAYHTN010000063.1:0-7116 GCA_964359565.1 uncultured Gammaproteobacteria bacterium | reverse complement strand
CCGACCGAGGAAACCCCGGGAGAAGCGCAGCGCATCCCGGGGAGGAGGTCATTCTAGATACAAAACACCAGCTCTCAAGCAATCCGCACCCAAGAAACCTTTTTAGAGGAGAATGCGAGTCGAAACCCACAGAGGCCCTCGAAAAAAGATCCCATGCTTGTCGTGGATGCGGATTGCTAAAGGTCTGGTGTACTGAATGCGTACGATACGATAAAAACGGGATTTTGTCAAGCTCACCGAGATCTTTTAAACCACTAGAAATTGTTTCGTAAGAAGAGACAGTTGCCCCGGTGCGTAGGTCAGAGCTTCGTGATCAAAAACCATCTCTATTCTATTTATGACACCTTCCGCGCGAGACTGCAAGACACTGCCGCGGAGCACGTGTGGGACAAATGCCAAAACCGATATCGCGCCAGCTGCTTTAAGAACTTTTGCCGCGGTAATAAGCGTCCCCCCAGAATCCGTCATGTCATCAACGAGGAGAGGAACTTGCTTATTCCAATCAAAAGCTTCGGAGGGGATTTCGACAGACACATGTCCAGAACTACGGGTTTTTTTCATCACGGCAATCGGAAGCTGCAAAAGCTTTCCTGCTTCGGTGGCACGATCACGTGCTCCTTCATCCGGAGCGACTACGATCGTAGCTTCACGAAGCCCATCGAAAAGCAACGGAGAACCGTGGACGTTTCGAAGTTTGCCCTGGAAGGCGTCGATAAATTTTGCACTGTGGGCGTCGAAGGTGGTGATGGTGTCGAATGCCTCACGGAGCCAGTGCGCTACGAGCAGACCTCCGGGTGCCTCGCCTGGGGTTACTACCCGATCTTGACGGCCATAAGCAATCCAGGGGCAGATCAAATGGACGTGCGTCGCGCCTTCTGATCTGGCGGAGGTGCTTAAAAAACAGGCGCGCCAAAGGCTTTCGGGGCGAGCATGAATATTTGTTGCGATGATGACCGTCGAGGGAAGAGCGCTTGGTCCAATGATTTGAAGCTCGCCCGCGGCAAAGGTACGCTGCTCGGCTAGTTTGGACCCGACCTCAAGATCAGATGCGATCTGTTCCACGAGGCGATGTTCGTCAGAGAAGCCGAGGACGAAGAGATCGTTCCTCATATGCTCAAGCTAATTCGGATTATTAACGCCGGTTTCATCGATGCTTGCGGGAGCGCTAATCGCAACGACTCCTTTTAAACAGACCGCTCCCCAGGGTTTGTAGGTGCTCTTAAATGTTTCTTTCGCGTTCGTTCCATCGGCATACGAAACGATATAGTCAAAGCTTGCCGATGCTCCCGCATGGGCTGTTTCGGTGCATTTTACTGCTCCTGGAGCAAGGTCTGTCGTTTCGATATAGCGTGTAGCAGGCGCTGCGGTGATGCCGTAGAGTTTATAATTTTCTTGTTTCGCCACCCGACCGTCTTTTGTTCCCCAGGCGGTAAAGACCATGTCGTCTCCATGACGAACGGCGGCCGTAATGAGAATGTGATGAGCGGTATCGTTTTTAAAACGAAAATCTGGAGCGGGATCATAGATGGTGGCATCGGTCCCCGCCGGTTCGTAGTAGCGCACACGATAACTGTGATTGCGCCGTTCCGTAATCTTGAAGCCAGCATTGAGAGCCATGCGAAAAGAGGTTGTTCCAACCTGACAGAGGCCTCCTCCGTACTCAGGAGTGGTTTTATTCCCTTTAATAACAAGCTCTGGAAACCAGCCATGCGCACCGTCTATCTCTCCTAATGCCTTGAGTAGGGAGAATTCTTCTCCTGGAGCAATAATAACGCCGTTCACGTGCTTCACGCCAAGCGCCATATTTTTACGACGATTGGTGGGGGAGCCAGAGAAATTAGAGCGACCAACCCCCAATACTTCGCGAATGCCCAGTGCTTCTCCATCTCCGAGTATTTTTGATGTTTCTCGCACGAGAACAAGTGGAGCAGTAGAGGAGACATTATTTAAAACGCGCTCAATATTGCTTATGGTGGCCGTGGTATCGAGTGACACGCCTTCCTCAGGAGCGATAAACTCTTTCACTACTTTATTCTCATCGAGAATCAACATTCCATCTTTCGCGAGGCGAATCGAAGAGCTAATCCAAGGAGTAAGATCTTGCTTGAGACGACTGCTATCGAGGGCGACGGTAATCATGTTGCTACTGGTTGCGGTGATCCAAGACGCTAACAATGCGGGAGAAACGCTCCATCTTTTTTGATCAAGACTCACTTCAAACGGAGCGCGCGAGAGCCAGGTGGTCGCCTGTGTCTGTAACGGTTCAAGATCACGGCTGCGAATGGCGGGCTCAAGCGTTTCGATCGTGAGTTGAATCGGATAGAACTGCTGCGTTTCGGCTTGACGTTTAGCCTCTTGTAGAGCGGGCCCGAGTTGGACTGTTTGTCCTAGCTGCTCTGCTTCGATACGAACAAGAGAGCTGGTCGCCGAAGGAAGATCGATGACGAGACGGGCATTTTTTGCTTCTGGGAGGAGGGGAGTGGTCGCCTCGCGTAACCACGTTCGCAGACCATCTTCTTCGAGGGTGACGGGGAGATCAAGATCTTTGCTGCGTAGAGAGAGTCCAAGGACACGAACAAGCGACTGAAGCGTGGTTCCTGCACGGCCAAGATCGTAGGCATGGGCAACGCTAGAGGTATAGTCATAACGCATGAGTTCAAGCATGTGCGCTTGGGGCAAGATCCGTGTCGTCGTTCCTAATTGAAAGGTTAATCCGTGCCTTGTAGCCGTTTGCAAGGCGTCCTGAAGACGTGCTTCCGCTTCATCGGTGCGTAGACCACTGACATCCACTCGATTGATGGAAACTCCTGGATAAATCCGCCCTTCAAAACGGCTGCGGCGTTCATGCGCAAAAGCCAGGCCGGAGATGATGGCGATCAAGAGTACACTGACCACGCTGAGAGGGATGGCCCAGACGAGGGTATGGCGAGAAGAAGGTGACGTACTTTCCGGCATCGAAGAGGGAGGGTTCATGTGTTTGTTCCTAGGAGTTCGTTAAGGATGTTTTGTGCGAACAGAGTGTCACTTGTGCCTTCAAGCGGAAAAACGAGTGCGAAAATTCGAGCTTCGGCTCCAGGGGCCGGTGTTCCTTGGAACGTAGCTTCAGGAAGATGAAAGGATTGCCCATCTCCTGTGATCAGAAAAACAGATCCATCTTGGATGCGTTCAATGCGCGCATGAACCGGAGTGGGCATAGATAAGATGTTTAATTTTAAGGGGTTTTAAGGAGTGATATCAAGCGCACGGACGCGTAAACGGTGTTGTTCGGCTCGGATCGGAATGCGAATCGTGAGGATGCCATTCAAAATAGTAGCTTCCGTCCGTTCTGGGTAAACGTCAAGCGGCAACACGAGTGAGCGACTAAAGGGGCCCCAGTAACATTCTTTATAAAACCAATCATCCTCTTGGACGGGGCCAAGCGGTTTGCGTTCTCCACGAATGGTGAGGAGATCGCCATGGATCGAGAGGTCGAGTTCTTCGACATCGACGCCGGCAATAGGTGAGCGAATGAGGAGCTCATCTTGTTCGCGGTAGACATCGACCGCGAGCTGCCCTTCATCGCTCGCGAGGTCATTCCACGCACTAGGAGGTGCGGTCGTGGTTGAAACGGAGAATAAGGGCATAGAAAACGCAAACATCATACGGCATCTCTACGTTCGTGTACACAGCTAATTTTCTCGACAGCATCCACATGGGATCGGCTACGGAAATTTATTCGCATGTGATATGATACTTCCATCTCTTCTATGGCGAACCTTGTCGGCGAACGCTGGGCGCGTTTGTCAGTTCAACAAAAATTTTCAGCCGTGATTCTAGGTGTCTGTGGATGTATAACACTCGTCCTTTCTTTCGCGCAGTTGCGTACGCAGATTCTATCTCCTTTTTTTGTGCAACGTCGGGTTTTAGATCGATCGCAAGCCTTTTTTGCAAAACAAGAAGAAGAATCCCAGAAAATCGAACTCCTTAAGAAAAAGGATACGGATGGCGATGGGTTAAGCGATTATGACGAGCTCTATATCTATCGCTCCTCACCGTATCTTGCCGATACAGACGGCGATGCGATTCCGGACGGAGAAGAGGTGGCGAGAGGGATCGACCCAAATTGTCCTGAAGGAAAAACCTGTTCTGACCCACAAACGCTCATCGGAACGACATCGTCTACGCTCACGGGGCCAGGAATCTCAACCCCCTCCGTGACCACACCTAGTACGGCCAGTATGACGGCGGCTCCGGCCATCAGGGCCTTTCTCCTCAATCAAGGGATTCTCACTCAAGCGCAGCTTGATCAGTTCCCTGATGCGCTCTTAGTCCAAATCTACGGCGGTGTCTACGAACAACAACTACGACTCACGGGCTCTACGACGAACACCCCTTCTGCCTCCTCTCGTTCTTCAACTTCCACTTTCTAAATCACCGACCACTATGGCGCATCCTTCTCAACGTTCCCGGCTGGTTCGAACTCTCGTGGTCGGTTTCACCGTCTGTTGTTTGGGGCTGGGCTCAGGCGTTCCCCAGGCCAAAGCCTTCTTAGGAGTTGGTGATGTAAGTACCGTCAATGTTACGTCTGACTTGCCACGAGCAGTTGATAATTATCAGAATAATATTTGGTCTAACCTCACGAACGCGGCTGTAGGGGCCCTGTTTAATGCCTTACAGATGTTCTTGGGTCAGATTGCCTATGACGCGGCGAACTATATCGCCTCTGGTGGAAAAGGGCAGGCTGCCATGTTTTATAAGAAAGGGTTTTTGGGATACATGAAGGATGTGGGAGGTGCGGCCGTGGGAGATTTTGTCGGCTCGCTGAGCGACTCAAGCTTTTTTCAAGGTATCGGAGTGAACTTGTGTCAGCCCAGTAATCCAGCCCTCATGCTGCGTTTACAGGTTTCGCTTGGTCAGCTTGGTCAACAAGCATTCCCAAATTTACCAAATTTGGGAATGGAGGAGCGTTTTCAACGCCCACGTCCGCGTTGTCAGTTACAAGAGATCGCTCGTAATTACGAGAACCTCTATGAGACCATGAGTAATACCGATGTTTTACGGACGGTTGAATCGAGCTTTGACTCCACTGCGAACGAGCTTGGAACGGTCACAAGTATCTACAATCGGTTTTTAAATAATGTTCAACAGAGTCTCACGACCGCTTCGCAAGACCGTCAGGAAGGTCGAGGGTTCAATTCGGTCCAAGGACTGATTTCTGGTTCAATCCGAACGCCGGCTGCCGTCATCAATGAGGCAACGAATGATTATCTGATCAAACAGCCCAAGGCGGATCAATCGATGGTCGTTGGTGCGATTTTGAATAATGCCTGGAATATTGGAGCGCCACAGCTGCTGTTCTATACCGCTTCTATTTTTACAAATACGTTGCTTTCAAAGCTCATGAAGAACGTGTTTGAAACAGGTTTGTTTAAAACCTACGGCTTACGAACGACAACGACGGGTCCAAATACGATCGATTCGGTCCAGATCTACGGTAAAACAGATGCGCGTAACGCGAATATCAATCTCAAGAACATCTCCTTCTTCAAACAAGTAACGTTTGATGCGCTGGCTGAGCTGCAAACATGTCCGTCGGACGGTACGCGAAGTTTGTGGAATTGCACGATCGACCAAGGTCTCTTCGCGGCGATGAGTTCTAAAGGAGAGATTGGATCGATCTCCGTTCGTCAGGCGCTGGAAAAAGGATTTCTCCATGGCGAGTGGCGTCTCATCCCTGATACCGAGACGCGCTTGAATACGGATAGAACCTGCTATAGTACCGCCTATTGTTCCGGCAATATCCGTAAGATGCGTGTCTTGCGTATCTTACCGACGGGTTTTGAATTTGCCGCGAATAGTCAAACCAACATCGATCGTTGTCGCGATCAAAGTTGCGTCACCTTAAAAGAAGTGATTGATGGATTTTCTGATTGTAACACGCAAGGTCAATTAGATGCGGAGCATCCGTGGTGTCACCTTATTGATCCAAATTGGGTCATTACGTCTCTGCCACAACAGTGTAATTTGACGGGCTTCGGTGACTCCTTGATCTCTCCCAAGGTCGGGATACGTCGCGAAGAATGTCAGGATGTCCAGACCTGTCTGAAGCGTAACGAAAAAGGAGAATGTGTTGGTGGTTATGGCTACTGTGTGGCTGAGCGTACGTCGTATCGTTTTCAAGCCGACGAATGTCCGGCGCGTTATGCCAGCTGTCGTTCATATAAGACGCGTGAGAATACAGACGTCAGCTATTTGCGCTATAGCATCGATCGAGCGTTGTGTTCGGCTGATAACGTCGGGTGTTTGTGGTACGCCTCACAGCGTATTCCGACGCCAAGTCGTGAGGATGATTGGCTCGCGACAACTACCACCGGGCCACGGGTGCACTTTAATAAAAATGTGTCGACCTGTCAGTCGACGGAAGAAGGGTGTACGGCGTTGTACGGGATTAATGCAGGCGTTTCGGCCTTAAATTTGGTGATCAATGGTTCCTTCGAGCGCTATACGAACACCCCCCCAAATATTCAAAATTGGACGAATAGACATACTCCTGATGAGCCAACGATCTTGCCGCAGGCGCGGTATACGACCTCGACTTCTTTCACGGGTGCCGCCGCTTTTGAATTACAGGGTCGTCGAGAAGATGGTATTTCGCAGCGTATTCAACTTGTTGGTGGTCGAAGCTACACCCTTTCGTTCTTGGCTCGAGCGGGGTCACGTGCGAGCGGTCCTGCAAATGCGAACGTCTCCTTGATTCCTTATCGTCTGGGACCGTCAGGAGAGGATGTTCGTTATACAGCAGACATTTTAGACAATTATTATATTACGCAATCAACCTGTCGTGTAAATGGAGCAGGCTATATCTTTACGACAGGTGATGCGCTCTTTCTGACGGATGCCGCTTTTAGTGGCGATTGGAAGCGATTTGAGTGTAGCTTTGTGGTTCCACCTGACGCGATTGCCGCAGACGTCCTCTTGCGTCCGCTCAATGTCTTGGTTGACGCCGTTCAGGTCGAAGAAGGAGAGTATGCAACAGATTTCGTTGATGGTGTCAACCAACAGCTACAAGTTATTCACATGAAGGTCGCTCCGGAAGAGTTCGCTTGCAAAGGAGAATCAACCGATCATGCGATTTGT
>CAYHTN010000062.1:0-7388 GCA_964359565.1 uncultured Gammaproteobacteria bacterium | reverse complement strand
CCCAGCTCATGGAAGCAGCCCGTCTGGCTCAAGTTGAGAAATTCGTTGCCCTCGGAACAATTTGCGCCTACCCCAAACACACCCCTGTGCCTTTCAAAGAAGATGACCTCTGGATCGGTTATCCTGAAGAAACAAATGCCCCTTATGGATTGGCGAAAAAGATGATGGTTGTCCAAGCGCAGGCCTATCGCCAACAGTATCATTTTAATGCCATCTGCCTTCTCCCCGTGAATCTGTATGGACCACGAGATAATTTTAATCCTTCGTCTTCTCACGTCATCCCTGCCCTGATCCGTAAAATCGACGAAGCGCAAAGACAAGGACTCTCCTCTATTAGCGTTTGGGGAAGTGGGCAAGCAACACGAGAGTTCCTCTACGCAGAAGACGCTGCGGAAGGCATTATTCGAGCGACCGAAGCTTACGATCAATCCGACCCTGTGAATCTTGGTTCCAACATGGAGATCTCTATTAAAGATCTTGTCGCTCTCCTTTGTGAACTCATGGAATTTCAAGGAGAAATCCATTGGGATGTGACAAAGCCAGACGGACAACCGCGTCGTTGTCTTGACACGACTCGCGCCAAAGAGTGCTTTGGATTTGTAGCTCAAACGAGCTTCCGTGAAGGCCTGCGTGAGACGATCGCCTGGTATCGGACTCAGACCTCTCAACATACCTAGCATATGGAAGCAACCGCTATCATTCGACCCAAAAAAACATTTAGATTTGCCGACTTACGAGAGGTCTGGCAGTATCGTGAACTTCTGTATTTTTTTACCTGGCGTGATTTAAAGGTCCGTTATAAACAAACCGCCGTTGGCGTCCTGTGGGCAGTGTTTCAACCATTTATGACCATGGTCGTCTTCAGCGTCTTCTTTGGCGGATTATTGAAGACCCCTTCTGACGGGGTCCCCTATCCCATCTTCGTTTATACCGGCCTGCTCTTTTGGCAACTATTTTCTGGGGCGCTTTCTGAAACCAGTAACGTCCTGATCGCCAATCAAGCGATCATTACCAAAGTTTATTTTCCTCGTCTCGTCCTGCCATTATCCGCTGTCATGACGAAATTCGTGGACTTCGCGATTGCCGCGGTCATTCTGCTCGGAATGATGGCCTACTATGGGTACGCTCCTCATCCACTGAGCATTGTTGTTGCGCCACTCTTGCTTCTCATTACGTTCATGGCTGCCGTGGGTGGTGGACTCTTCTTGGCCGCTGCAAATGTGAAATATCGCGATGTACGTTTTGTCCTACCCTTTTTTATTCAGATGCTCCTTTTCCTCACTCCAGTGATCTATCCTGCGAGCATCGCAGGAAAATACTCTTGGATTCTTGCTTTGAATCCAATGATGGGCGTAATCCAGAATGCACGCGCGAGCCTTCTTGGAACTGCCCCTATCAATTGGACGTTGCTCATCATTTCATTCGCCGCTTGCGCGATCTTGCTCGTCATTGGAGTGGTCTACTTCAAAAAAGTAGAACGCTTTTTCGCAGACATTATCTAAATTCCCATGGAACCCATCATCGAAGTCAAGGATGTCGGAAAACGTTATAATATCAACCAGCAACGTGGTGGATATATTGCGTTACGTGATGTCTTAACAACAATTGCGAAAAGCCCGTTTCGTTTTTTGAAGCAAAAGGCAAAAACCGCGATCGGTCTCTCGGATAAAGAAGAATTTTGGGCCTTGCGTGGCCTCACGCTTACCATCAATAAAGGCGATGTCGTAGGGATCATTGGGGCGAATGGCGCCGGGAAATCGACCCTGTTAAAAATTCTGACGGGAATCACTCCTCCAACCGAAGGAGAAATCCGGATGCATGGACGCGTTGCTTCTCTGTTAGAAGTGGGTACGGGGTTTCATCCAGAACTCACTGGACGTGAAAATATCTTCTTAAACGGAGCGATCCTTGGCATGGCCCGAAAGGAGATTGCTCGAAAATTTGATGAAATAGTTGCGTTCGCCGGAGTCGAAAAATTCTTAGATACCCCGGTAAAATATTACTCCAGCGGGATGTATGTTCGTCTTGCCTTTTCGGTGGCGGCCCACATGGAACCCGATATTTTGCTTGTCGACGAAGTCCTAGCCGTGGGTGACGCAGAGTTTCAAAAGAAGTGTCTTGGCAAAATGGAAGAAGTCACAAAGCAGGCTGGGCGCACCATTATCTTCGTGAGCCACAGCATGTCGGCGATTCAGAGCCTGTGTCGAAAAGCGCTTTTCTTGAAAAATGGCAAATTGATGAAGTTCGGAGAGACGAAAGAGGTCATTGATAGCTATCTGGGTATGCGTGAAAGTGCAGCGATAACCGAATTTGCTCCCGAAGCACAAAAGACCGCTCAAATCACCAAGATCATTATTCAAAATAAACACGGAACACCCTCTGGCGTGATCCCCATTAGTTCGGATTTCTTCCTTCGTATCCAATTCGAGATCCGTCAACCCATACGACAGGTCGCTATTACGGCATGGTTCTATGCTCAAGGCGAGTTACTTCTTTCATCTTCCGATTCAGACACGGGAGCGATCTTAGTTGATTACGCTCCGGGAACATACGAAACAACGATTCGTATTCCTGCCTTTCTCTTCAATGTCGGGCAATACTTTTTTGCCGTCAGAATTCTGCAACCGTTCGTAGACGCGATTGACTATCGTCCCAATATTGGATTCGAAATCAGCGATGAGAATAACCCCATCTCAGAAGTCTATCGTGGTCACCATATGGGAAAAGTGGCCTGCATTCTCGAGTATCAAACGAAAAAAATTGACAACCCATCTTCAAACATCGTTTAATTTCTGATCTCTTGTGAATATGAGCTTGCTTAAAATCACGGTAAATAAAGCCCTGGCTAAGATTGGATATAAAATAACAAAAGCAGATCCCCCAGGCTTCGTTGACAGTCGTACCTGGGCAAATCAAATGCTTGAACAGTATCAACCCCTCATCAAAGGAGACGTGCTCGAAGTCGGCTGTGGGACCTCTTCCTACATACGTGAACGCTATAGGGCACAATGCACCCTCACAACATTTGACCAAATCAAGCATAAAAACGTTGATGTGACCGGGAACCTCCTTACCCTCTCCCACCACGTTTCAGCGAATTATTATGACGTTGTCATTGCCAATCAAACCATGGAGCATGTTCCACAACCTTTTCAAGTCATTGCTGAAATTTATAAAGTATTAAAACCTGGGGGTTTATTTATTGCTATTACTCCGTTTATGTATGGAATCCATGGAGAAGAGTATGGAGATTACTGGCGCATCACAAGACAAGGCTGGCGCGTCCTGCTCTCCGCGTACTCCCATATCGAAGATCTCGCCTGGCTCGGGACCGAACTCTACCCGCATCAATACGCCGTGGTTGCAAAGAAATAACACTTTTTCTTAAGAGCCTATGTGTGGCATTCTGGGGGTGGTCGGAGACGAATCACGTGCATCTGAACAAACAGCTGCCATGCTTACCGCCCTTTCTCGCCGCGGCCCGGATGACCAAGGGCAACTTTCTTTTTCTCAGGGCGTACTTGGACAAACCCGACTTTCTATTATTGACTTGAGCGGAGGACATCAGCCGATGCGAGATGAGAAAACAAATACCCTGATTACCTTCAACGGAGAAATTTATAATTATCGTTCTTTGCGAGCACAGCTAGAAACGTACGGACATGTTTTTCATACGCAATCCGATACCGAAGTGATTCTCAAGGCGTATCTTCAATACGGAGAAGAATCCCCCACCTATCTTGATGGCATGTTTGCGTTTGCGATTTGGGACGAGAATCGTCATGCGCTCTTCGTAGCCCGTGATCGTTTTGGAGAGAAACCTTTTTATTACACGCTTTATAAAAATACATTCATCTTTGCCTCAGAAATCAAAGCTATTCTCGCAACCAAAATCTTTACGCCTACGATTGATCCCATTGCCTTAGATAATTATCTTGCTCTTTTATATATTCCTCCCTGGCGAACGATCTATAAAGAAATCCATCCACTTCCACCGGCACACGCGGGTATCTTTCATGCTGGGAGATTCACCCAAAGACGCTATTGGCAACTGCGGAAACAATCACATACATTGAATCTTTCTCAGACAATCGAAAAAACGTCTCATCTCCTTACCGCATCTGTCAAAAATTGCCTCTTAGCAGCCGATGTCGAAGTAGGCACGTTTCTAAGCGGAGGAATTGATTCGAGCATCGTAAGCGCGTTAGCTGCACAGGCAAGTCCTAAAAAAATCAAGACCTTTTCTGCGGGCTTTGAAGATTTCATTAACGAACTTCCCTACGCCAAAAGCGTCGCCGAGCGCATAGGCTCCGACCACTACGAACAGCATATTCGTACAGACCTCATTGATACGTATCAGGAGGTCAGTCACTATTTTGACGAACCTTTTGCAGATTCATCTCACATCCCTACGGCCCTCATTTCCAGGTTTGCCCGCACACACGTCAAAACGGTTCTCTCCGGAGACGGAGGTGACGAACTCTTTTGGGGATATGGGCACTATCGCCGCCATCATCACCTTCGGAAAGTAGAAAAAATTGCCTTGGCCCTTTTTTCCAATCCGTTTGAATCCTACAAACACTATATTCAGCATTGGAAACCAAAAGAACGTGTACGGCTCTGGAAAGATCCTTCGGTGATTGACGATGACCCCGCCCGTCACATCGATCTCTCCCAGGCAGAAACAGACCTTGAGCGTATTAACCTTGTAGACTTTGGGATGGTACTCCCCGGAGACATGCTGACCAAAATTGATCGGGCCTCTATGATGTCCGCGCTTGAAGTGCGCGCACCTTTTCTCGATCATACCTTGGCTCAATTCGCCTACAATTTGCCAGCGAGCTATAAAACAGATCGATATCGTGGAAAACTGATCTTAGAACACACGTTTACTAATGTTCTACCAAAAGAAGTGTTCACACGCAAAAAGCAAGGGTTTGGCGCTCCTATAAAACATTGGTTACATAAACCAGAATTTAAAAAACTCGTGACCGATACCCTTTCTAAAGACGCCTTACTCACGCACTTCTTTCATTGGGAAGAGGTACAAAAGGTGGTAGGATCTTTTTATGCGGGACAAGACGATACAAAATATCGCCTTTGGACCCTTCTCTCCCTCGAGCTTTGGCTTCGTCGTACGCTCTAACTCTATGCCTGAAATCACCCGCAAACTCTTAAAGAAACTCCGTGGTGGTGTGGTTGAATTACAACCTTCCGCTTCTCCGCGCGGACGGGTGCTCTTGTCGTATACGACTCTGCCGTTTATCTCTCCAAACGCTCTGGACGGGCACACGAACCGCTGGGAATGCCGACGTATCGCGGAGCTTTTTCTTGAAGCCGGCTACGCCGTGGACGTCGTTGATTTTGATCATCCCACGTTTACACCTCATCGTACCTACAATTTCTGTCTCGATATCGCCCATAACCTTGAGCGCTTTACTCCCTCCCTGGGAAAGGGGTGTGTCAAAGTTTTTCACGCCACCACCTCTCATTGGCTTTTCAATAATCAAGCAGAATATACCCGTCTGCTTGAATTACAAAAACGACGTGGCTTCACCCTTGTCCCGCAACGCGCCCTTACCCCTTCTCGCAACATCGAAGTTGCAGATGTGGTCACGCTGTTAGGAAACGATGTTACCGCCGGAACATACGCCTACGCGCAAAAGTCTCTGCGTCGCATTCCAATCTCAACAACCCACCTCTACCCTGCTCCTGAAAGAAAAAAAATCGCCCGGGCGAAAACAGGCTTTATCTGGTTTGGGGGAAGCGGCATGGTACACAAAGGTCTTGATCTCGTGCTGGAAACATTCACCACCCTTCCTGATCTTCATTTAACTGTTTTTGGAAAAGCAGACACAGATTTTACACACGCGTATCGCAAGGAACTACAAGAGACAGCGAACATTCAATTTCTTGGCCATGTCGATCCCGGAAGTCGCGTGTTTCAGAATGCGCTTGAGACATCCATCGGCCTCATCTTCCCCTCCTGTGCGGAAGGAAGCTCCGGAGGAGTCGTTACCGCGATGCATGCAGGACTTATTCCGATCGTGAGCAAAGAAGCCGGTGTTGATATAGGAGAGGCGGGAATTATTTTGCCAGATTGTACCGTCGATACGATGCGACAAGTGGTCACCGAGCTTACCAAACTTCCAGAAGAACAATTAAATACCCTCATGCTTGCAAGTTGGCATAAGGCACGTGCACAGCATACGCGTGAACTCTTTTCTGCTGCCTACGAACACGTCATCCGTGAACTCATTTCCTAGTCCTATGTCCGCTTCTCTCCCCCTGATCTCCGTCATCATTCCTACTAATAACGAAGCTGGACGCATCGAAACAACGTTGCAGTCCATGATGCTACAGACCTATCAAAACCTCGAGATTCTGGTTATTGATGACCATAGCACCGACGATACAAAAGAAATCGTCGAACGATTCGCCTCTCAGGATCCACGTATACAGTATCATCTCCTTCCTTACCACGATCCAAAACGAACACATATCTTACCTCATCGAACCCAGGGATGGCGACGCTATGATATCAATGGTGGTTACCTTGGGCGTCAATATGGCTTTCAAATTGCTAAAGGCTCCTACATTACCTTACAAGACGCCGATGATGCCTCTCTCACAAACCGTATAGAAATACAATATATTCTTTCTCAAAAGTACAACGCAACACTTGTTGCAACCCAATGGATGGCGCTCAAAGAAAATTACCTTGAGAAAAAAATGGATTTGGACCTCGTTTTTAAAGAGGTCGGAGAAGAGAATATCGTTATCCCCCCCAAGGTGACGACTGCGCTTGCACGCGAATATAAAGGGATATTGATGCATGACTGGTTTCCTCATCCACACATTCCCTTTATTTTTAAATGGTTTCCTTTAACACGCCCATTATTTTTCGGTGGATATGGGAGCTATCCCGGGGCAGATAATAGTTTATTTTTTCGACGAGAGGTCGTTGAAAAGGTGACCTTTCGTCAACGAGACGATCGTATTTGGCCGAATCCCTACGGCCGTGGCTCAGGTCGTGATTTCGCCTTTCAAGTAGCGGACACGTTTGAAAACAGCTGGTCCTTTAAGCTTCCTATCTACTTGTGGCGTACAACGAGCTCAAATAGCGACTTCCCTGGATACGAAAAATATCTGATCTAAATTCTGTGAAATTCTCCATCGTCACCCCCGTCTACAATACGAGCCGCTGGATCCGCGAAACGATTGAAAGCGTTTTGTCCCAACGAGGCGATTTTGAAATTGAATATATTATTCGTGATGGACAGAGCACCGATGGAACGATTGAAATTATTCAAGAGTACGATGAACGACTCAAAAAAGGAACATATCCTATCACCTGCAAGAACATTACGTTTCGTTGGACCTCTGAA
>CAYHTN010000061.1:0-7438 GCA_964359565.1 uncultured Gammaproteobacteria bacterium | reverse complement strand
GACCGGTGCGAATACGATCCCAGCCATTGTTGGGAAAGTCGTTCGAGCGCTCATGGGACTCGTCGGTGCCGTTGCCTTGCTCATGTTTGTGATCGGCGGCATACGTTGGATTCTCTCCGCGGGAGATCCTAAAGATGTACAGGCGGCTCAAGATATGTTGAGAAACGCTTCGGTGGGTCTTCTGATTATCTTCTTATCCTATACCGTCATCACGGTTGGTATGGGACTCGTCAACGAACTTGCGGGGCAAGGAGATGGGGGTGGCGCAGAGCAAACGGAAGGCGCTTCTTCAGGAGCTACCTCATCGCGGAGTGGTGTCAGTCCACTGACAAACACAACGGACCGTACCGAGACCCCAACCCCAACCCCTCCCGCCCCCGGAACCGTCGCCGCTTGCAATGCGACGTATCCTGCCTCCCCCTATATGCGTGGAGACTGTCGAGGTTGCCAAGCATCTTGCATGAGTATCCTCTGTCGTCGGAATGCTTCTGATGAGGCTTCGGATCCCATGCGTCTTCCGACGACTGATCCTCGAGACGTAAGCCCGAGGTTCGTCTTCCCAGCTGGTGTGTCTGCCGCAACAACGGAGTGTCTCACGCGGTGTCGGAACAGTGCCGATTGTCCGGCCGGGTAACCTCTCCCTTTTGTATGCTTTCTCGCTTCTTTCGTCTCTTCTCTCTTATCGGAGTCTCTGCCGTGTTGTTTGGGCTTCTTCCGGTCGTCGATGTACAAGCATCCATTTGCTGTCATTGCTATCGAACCACTCCGAGAGGTGATTCGACAATCTGTCTTCGTCTGAATGGCATTGAGCGTTGTGATAATTGGTCGGACGCGACAGGGCTTGCCTCGATGCGTGCTTCCACGGCGGGCTCACGTGAGTTACGAAATTTTCGCTGCGATGGGGGGGTCATTGTAGAAGCGCAGTGTATTTCTGGTGCCGGTCGGCGGACGGATCGTTGCCCAAGCTCGCCACCACCGATGACGCTCGCAGAACTTGAAGCGACATTTACGCGCCCAGCTCCGCCAACCGGCGCGACCAATGAAACCAATGCCACCAATGCTACGAATCAGACGAATGCTCCTCCCGCGTCCGGATCATCTGGCTCTTCGGGTGGCACACATACGCCTCGTCAGGAGCACGCTCGTGACTATAATCGCAATTTCCCGAATCCGTTACCCGGACTTACCCTGCAAAAAACGATCGGAGGTATTGTTCGTATTATCGTGGGCATCGTTGGAATCCTATTTTTATTCGTCTTCGTCTGGGGGAGCTTTCTCTACATGACGGCTGCGGGGGATCCAAAGCAAACGCAAAAAGGAAAAGACGCGATTAAAAATGCGGTGATCGGTCTTGGTATTGTCATGATTGCGTACACGGCGGTTGCGCTTATTATCGAAACCGCCGGCACCTTAATGGGGACCAGCGCTCCATCGACCGTTTCTCAAGAAGATGGACGGACATCAAATACCACAAACAATACAACGAACCAGACAAATCCGACTCCGGATGGTCCCGACTCTGGATCAGAGGGGCCTGCACCAGGCTCAACCGGAACCGCCGCGGATGCGTGTATGCGTTGGTATAGTGGACCACCGGCGAGGTGCTATACCGGAGGTGGATCCTGTCCGCTTGGTGCAAATACCATTGAAGATCTCTTCCGTATTTGGGGCGCTCGTTTGCCAGGAGGAAGTACGCCAGCTTCTCAAGCCGCCTGTCGTTCTTGTATCACCACTGGTCTCGCGGGGTTGAACTCACGTTACCCTGGTCTTGACTTGACCTGCATGCCGGCCGTCGTGAGCGCCTGGATCACGGATTGTGGCGGTGCCTGTAATGGAACGAGCAGGAGTGGTTCGGGAACGGAGGAATCAGCCGCGCGCTGTACCGCGGCTGCCTATAATGACGACTCCTCCTGTCGCGCCTGTATCCTGCATGCAACCGCAGTCTTGCGTGATCGTCCAACGTCAGAAGAAGCAAGAACAATTAATTCGGGGAGTTGTCCGACGCCGGGTGGAAATGTGATTGTCTGGTGTGCGAATGGTCATCCGGGTTGGAGCGCACGTGGCAGTATCTGCAGCTTTCGAAGATAATATTTTGAGATGATGCAAGTCGCTCAGATGTGATCACACGTATCCACACAAGTTCTATGAATGCGTACTCGCATCTGATATACTAGCTGCGGTTTTCCTTTCAGGATGTTCGAGACGGGAGGAAGCCGGTCCTATGACATTATCTACATACTGGAAAGGGGGTGAGAACACATGACACAACGTACGAAATTGATCGTGAGTTTTGTCGCGTCGCTCGGACTCGTAACCGCATTTACGCTCCCTGCCCTCGCAGCTGGAGGTCTCACCGCGAACGATCTTGGTGTGAACGCCATTCAAAGTGAAATTAAACTTGGAAGTGGTGACGTCCGTCAAACGGCCGCTCGTATCATTAACGTGGCCCTTGGATTCCTCGGTATTCTCTCGGTTATTATTGTGCTTTTGGGAGGCTTCAAATATATGCTTTCCGGAGGCAGCACCGAAAAAACAGACGAAGCACGCAAACTCATTGTCTCTGGTATTATTGGTCTCGCCATTATTTTATCGGCCTGGGCCATCACAGGCTTTGTGATCGCTCGCTTGATTTCAGCCACACAAGATCAGTAGAACGTTCTTCCTCCCCCTCTTTATGTCTTCCCATCGCGCTCTTCGCTTCGTTCTTTTGCTCACGCCGCTCCTTCTCGTGCCTTTGGTTACGTTTGCATCGATTGACGCAAACTCAACCGGTCTCGTTGAAGCAGGTCGTGCGGCTGGCCTCGCCTCCATCTGTTCGAGTGATGCGGCGGGCTGTATTGCGACGCTCGTTGGGAAATTTCTAAATGTTATTCTTGGGTTCATTGGCTTGATTTTATTTGGCTACATGGTCTACGGCGGCGTCCTCTACATGAGCGCCGGCGGCGATGATAAACAAGTAAAAACAGCCAGAGATACACTCCAAAATGCCATCATCGGTGTCTTCATGATCCTGCTCGCATTCGGTATTTCTTCGTTCGTCTTGGAACAAGCTGTCAACATCACGGGTCAAGGTCAGGTTGAGAGCGGTGGAGAAAGTGGCGGCGGGACGGGTGAACGAGCCGGAACCCCAGGATCTGGGACGAGTAGCAGTGGAGAAACGGGCGGATCGATCTGTCGATGTACCTGTACCGACGGAGGGACGCGACTCGTCATTCCCGTTAGCGCCTGTAATGCGACAACGTGTTCTGTTGCGAGCTGCCATTCGAGCTGTAGCATGCTTGGTGGATCAACCGTTGCCCCAACATGTGGCGCATCCGGAACGGTCTCTGGGAGTCCAGACGGAGAACTTCGCGCCATCCTCGTTCGTGGGGGCGACAGCGCTTCGCTCGCAGATGGATGCATTACCGCGATGCGTCGAACCTGTCTTCCACGGTGCCCCTCCGATCAATCTCTTCAAGAATGTTTTGCGGCCGCCACAGGCGGGCTCGCGACTAATGTGAATACGTGTATGAGTGGACCCGTCGGAACATTGCCTCCAGGAGGACTAGCTCCTCCTTGTAATGCGGACCGAGTACGAGGCGCCTTCACGCTTGGTTACTAAAAGGAAATAGGATATACTAAATTTTGTCATTCGTTATTACTTCTCTTCGTTCGTTATGAATAAGGCTCAACATCTTCTCGCGCGAGCAGGTGGAGTTGCGCTCGGTCTGGCCGCGCCGCTCATTACCTTCGCGCAATCGCGTGAAAATCCGTTTAACAGAAGTCAGAACCTGCTGAACAACACGCGCACCGCCTCTGGTGTCACAGGTGGCAGCGACTTACCAACCATTATCGGAAGTTTGATCAATGTCGTGCTCGGATTTCTGGGCATCGTACTTCTCTTCTACGTGTTGCGTGCTGGTTTTCTTTGGATGACGGCTGGTGGCGACGAAAAACAAGTCAAAACCGCAAAAGATATGATCCGCGATGCCGTTATCGGTCTCGTCGTCATCATCGCCGGGTTCGCCATTTCGAACTTCGTCCTTCAACAGCTCGTTCAGGTCACTTCGACCTAGTCGAACATTCCTTTCACCGCGCAGTGAATTACAAAAGCACCTTCTGGGTGCTTTTGTGTGTGAGGAGGGGGACGCTATTCCGATCGAAGATAAAGGGGAGTCGCTCAACCTTCCCTCCTCTAACTCCTCCCTTCCCAAGGGCGGGAGGAGAAGGGTGAGGTGCTTTTGCTAAAGCACGCATTCATTTTATTGACAGACAACGTAAATTTTGGAACGGAGTAGAGATATGAGAACTGTTCATCCTATTTGGTCGAAAGAGATAAGATTGAAATTACGTAAACAGATGACAAAGGCTGAACAGCTTTTCTGGTATCAGACTCGTAATGAGAATACGGAATTGAAAAATATTCGGAGGCAAGTTGGCATAGGTCGTTTTATCGTTGATTTTTTGCATCCGAAAACAAAAACAATTATTGAGATAGATGGAACAACTCATCTTTCGAAAGAAGAAAAAGAATACGACGCTCTTCGCACCGATTTATTAGAACATCAAGGGTATTATGTGATTCGTTTTTCAAATCAAGAAATTTTTCATGATCTCGAAAGAGTCCTGCAAGAAGTTGAATCTTCTATCAAAAAGCGTGCGTAGCACCTCACCCTTCTCCTCCCGCCTTTAGGAAGGGAGGAGTTAGAGGAGGGAAGGCGTAGCCCCTAGCAAGTAAATTTTTGTAAAAAAAGAACAGGCCACATCATTCCTCCGAAGATGGGCCTGGGTAGTAGGTTGCTGTCAATGTGCATCATGGGTCACCTCCTGCGTTACGCCTTCGTTGACCTCGTGATCAGCGGCGGTAGCAGAAGGCTTCGGCGAGCACGATGTTCGCCTGGAACGTCCCCGGGACGTTGATCCCTCCCGGGACGCTCCATCCTCCGATCCGCACGAGCTGGCGAGCGTCGGGGCCGGTGTAACACTCGACATCGACGTTGTGATGGCCAGCGCGGATGATCCCCGTTCGCGACTCTCGGTCTGCGCCCGGGAACCGGTGTGGCGGGATCATGCCGATCCAGCCGCTCGCCGTCTGACCGCCCAAGGGCATGCCATCGGCGGAGGGCTGGGTGCAGACCGCTCCGATGCACAGGCGGTAGTAGATCGGCCGATCGAAGCTCTGGTCGGGCTGCTGTCGCAGCAGGAGAGTCATCCCGCCCGTCGCCGCTCCCTGCATGGGGTCATACCCGACGAAGGTGTTGGCCTCGTTCGAGGCGACGTTCTGGTGCGCGGCAACGGGGGAGACGCCGCCGTTGCCGTTGATCGCCTGACCGTTGTAGTAGCCGTTGTTCACGGGCTGGAGGTTGATCGGTTGCTGCTGGTACATGCCGGGCATGTAGCAGCCGCCGAGGTTGAGGGCCGAGAGCAACATGCCCGCGGCCGAGAAAGCTGCGAGGAGAAAGCCTCGCGTCTTGATCGTGTTCGTCTTCATGGTCTTCATCCTCTTCTCAGTGGTGCTGTCGTTCGATCCGGGTCACTCGTCCGTGCGTGTCGAGCTGCTGATCTTCGAGGGCGTCCACGCGCTGCTCGAGACCGCCGCTGGGCTGGCCGTTGCTGTTGGCCGTGCCGCCGTTCTGTCCGGTCCGGCCGGGCACCGGGGGCGCCGCTGCGGCGACTCCGGCGTAGTCGGATCGGGCGATCGCCTCACCCTGGGCACGCACCGCGGCCTCGCCGGGGCTGCCCTCGTAGTGGTTCGGGATTGGTGCATATCGGGGGATGATCCCCCCGAATTCCGTCACGACCATCCCGCCGTACGGGACGCCCGCCGTCGGCGGGTTGTTGTAGGTGGGCGTGTTGTTCTGGGCGGCCCCGTTCGCCATGTTGATCGGCGCCTGGTTCCCGTAGAAGGGCTGCGGGATGCAACCTTTCACGATGAACGCCGCGACGAAGGCCAGGGCGAGGAAGAGGGGAGTGCGGCTGGTGTTGGTGTACGTGGCGTTGTTCACGGTGATTCTCTCCTTAATCCGACCCCTTTCAGAGGTCGAATCCGTTGTTGTCTCTGTTGTCCAAGCTGCGATTGGGACGCTGAGATTGGTTCTCAGTGAACATATTAAAATACACCTTTTTGCCCCTTTTGTCAATCGTTGGCTGTACAAAGGCAAAAAGAGGGGAGCGGGGCTGAGAAGAGCTTATTTCTATAAATAAAGGAGAAGCACTTTCTAAGCGTAGATATAAGATTATTTCCCTGATATTAGCCAAAAAATAGAACTTGGAACGATCCCATAGAATCAAAAGGGCCTTATCTTAGCCTTTTAAGAAAAATCATCGAGAAACTGTTCAGCGACGATTGACATTTTTAATAAAATACGATATCTTTGTTAGTTCCCTTCTGGAGGTGACTGTACTGGGAACATCCAGCAACTTGGACAATTCAAGAGTTAGTACAGTCAATTTCAGTAGGCAAGAAGTCAGTAGGCGCCCTTAATCGGGCAAGACACACAACAGACCCCTACGGGGGAGATGGGACACGGTAAACGAAAATGCCAGGTCTGGCAGAAAACGCAGCAAGGGAACTGTTCGAGAGCGCCGGCGACAACATCGGCGAGAAGACCAGGTTCCAGAAGTACGTCGCCGCTTTTCTCTGTCGCAAGCTCGGCCAGGGGGGAGCTTTCGGGGTCGTTCGCGGCCTCGAGATCGCCCTCACGACCGCGGCGGAGAAGCTGGGAGGTCGCTACATCGGCCTCATCACTGACGGTTTCCTCGATGGCCTCGGCGACTCCGTGAGGCAAGAGCTCAACCGCATCAAGGGCATGGAAGAGGGTGCGCGCAACGCGCATCTCGACCAGGTTCTCGGCGGTGGCAAGGTGAGCGACGACCGTGGTGACCGCAAGGCCGCGCCCACCGCCAAGCCCGCCAATGACGAGCCCGTCAGCCTCTTCGACGCCATCGCGGCCCTCCCCACCAAACCGCGGGAGAAGGCCGAGACGTTCGTCGGATGGTTGCATGACGCACACACGGACATCCTTGGCGGTGTCGTCCACCTCCAGACCCGCCCGGGCTTCACCCGGCGTTTCCTGGCGCGCGTGACGGGCATCGAGGATGTCGCGCTGATCGTCCTCTCGGTCAAGGAGCTCATCGTCGAGGAGGTGCTCAAGATGCGCAAGGAGGCGGCGAACAAGCCCCTCACCTTCCGCGAGCGCCTCCACCACGCCAGTGAGACCTTTCAGGGTGGCGTCGACGCGCTCTTCGACGAGATGGGGCTCGACCACGCTCCCGACGACGCGCACGGTCACCACCTCCCGGCGCCCGCCTCTCCCCTCACCATCGTCCGCCAACCTCCCGCGCCCAGCGTTCCCGCTGGCACGCGCGGGGACAACTGGAACAAGCTCAAGAACCGCCTCGGACACTGAAGGAGCATCCCAGTCATGGCAGATCCGCGCGCCCCCGCACCCGGTCCCCC
>CAYHTN010000060.1:0-7546 GCA_964359565.1 uncultured Gammaproteobacteria bacterium | reverse complement strand
AGCCTACGACGTTTTATGACATTGCTTCCCAGCACCCGCAAGCCACTCAGCTCGTATCATCCCGCGCTCTATAAGCTGAGCCTCCTACGCCAACGATTTCCCGTTTGGCTCCGTTGGTATACGACGACCAAGAAAATCGCCCTGACCAAATCTGCGACTCACTTACCCACGCGGATTACGAAACATCAATCTCTCCTCATTCGGAAGCTGGGAACCACAGACCTGCAGTTGCAATACAATAAAATAAAAAATTTGAAACTGGCGACGGCCGCGATCGATGGGGTGGTCGTGCAACCCGGAGAAACCTTTTCGGTCTGGCGTCTCGTCGGTGAACCAACGGCGAAAAAAGGCTATGTCGAAGGCCTGCTCCTCTCACATGGCGAAGCGAGTGTCGGTATCGGTGGTGGGCTGTGCCAACTCGCCAATCTCTTATACTGGATGGCCCTTCATTCTCCTCTGGTCGTGACGCAACGTTATCGTCATAGCTTTGACGCCTTCCCAGATTCTGGACGAACCCTTCCGTTTGGAAGCGGGGCGACTCTTTTCTACAACTACATCGACCTTCAGCTCTACAATCCAACCAATCAGCCCATCCAAATTTGTACCTGGGTCACCGATGATCATTTAAAAGGGATGATCCTGACCACCGATATCTTAAAAGAAAGCTACTCAATTGTAGAACGTGATCACCAATTTCTGACGGATGGGAACAAATTCTATCGCGCCAATAAACTCTTTTGTCTCGTGAGTGATCGCATGACGGGAGCATTTTTACGCGAAGAAGTCGTCTGCGAAAACTTTTGCGAGATGAAGTACGTCCCACCGGAAGGAACCGTCGTTCATCCTATCGATCCAAAGGAAGTAAAATTGAGATCGTCGTAAGGAAGCCTCATTCCCCCATCTTCTTCAGAAACGCTTTCTCATCCAATGTCGGCACTCCTAAAGCGAGTGCCTTGTCGTATTTCGAACCTGCTTCGGCTCCCACAACCACGAATGATGTTTTTTTAGAAACACTCTCGGCGACATGACCTCCTAACTGAAGAATTCGTTCTTTTGCCTCTTCGCGAGAGAGACTCTCGAGCGTGCCCGTAATGACCCAGGTGGTTCCAGCCAATGCAAGATCTCCTTTAGGCTTCTCCATATCTTCGATCTTCATTTGCATCAAGACACGGTCGAGTCGTTCACGCTCTTGTGGATCTTTAAGAAAATTTCCGACCGATTCTGCCACCACTGCTCCGATGCCGTCGATACGCAGGAGCTCCTCTTTGGTCATGGCGCGAAATGTCTGGATACTTCCGATCGCCTGGGCAATATCGCGAGCGGTTTGCGTACCGACATGACGAATTCCAAGCGCATAGATGAAGCGGTCAAGGACAATCTGTCGATGTGATTGGATTTCTTTGACGAGCTTTTGCGAGGAGACCTCGGCGAATCCTTCAAGGCCAAGAAAATCACCTGGTGTCAGTTCAAAAAAATCGGCCGGTTCACGTACTAACCCTTGCTGCAATAACTGTTCGATGATCTTATCTCCCAAGCCACGGATATCGAGAGCGGTACGACTCACAAAGTGAAGGAGACGAGCAAGCTCTTGGGCAAAGCAGCTTCGATTGGTACAAACAGTTGCCACCTCTCCTTCGCGTCGCTCGACGTTTGCCCCACACATCGGACAGTGACTCGGCATTTTAAACCGCTTTTCTTTTCCGGTGCGTAATGCCGGCAGAACTTGAATAACTTTTGGAATAATATCCCCGGCTTTTTCGACGATGACCGTATCTCCGATCCGTAAATCTAAGCGCACAATCTCATCTTCGTTATGAAGTGAAGCGCGGGTCACCGTCGTTCCGGCGAGGGGTACGGGATCCATAATTGCAACCGGCGTTAACGCCCCCGTACGACCTACCGAAACGTGAATTTCACGCACAATCGTCGTCCCCTGCTCGGCCGCGTATTTCCACGCCATCGCTCCACGTGGCGTCTTCCCAACTACTCCTAATGCCTCAAATAAAGCGTTATTATTTATCTTCACGACCATCCCATCAATTTGAAAGGGAAGCGTCTCACGTTTCTTCCCAATTTCTTTGAAGAACGCTTCGACCTCATCCAAGGTACGACAATAACGAAGATAGCCGCTCCCAGGAATACCAAGCAAGGCCATGGCATCATGCGCCTGCTCGTAGGTCGTAAGTCCGCTATCTGCGAGCAGTTGCCATCGACAGAACGAAAGTTTTCGTTCAGACGCGATGCGCGGATCGAGCTGTCGAATGGCCCCAGCAGAAGCGTTCCGTGGATTCGCAAGTGGGGCATCTCCCCGTGCTGTTAAGATTTTGTTTAGCGAGGCTAGCTGCTTACGAGTCATGTAGACTTCCCCACGTACTTCAATGCGACCGGGGTGGGAGGTCATAAAACGACGAAAACGAGACTCTTCGACCGTCCCCGCATGCTTCCGTAGAAATGCCTTCATCTCCCCTTCACTTGGAACGCGTAAACGGATGGGAAGAGATTCGATGGTGCGTGCATTATGGGTCACCTCTTCTCCGACTGCACCGTCTCCACGAGTAGCTGCCTGGACCAAGACCCCGTCTTCGTAGACAAGAGAGAGTGCTAACCCATCCATCTTGAGTTCTGTAAAAAAATCGAAGGGAGAATCTGGTTGTATTTTTTTAATACGGGTGAGCCAAGCCTCTGCTTCTTCACGTGTAAAGACATCTTCGAGCGAACGCATCGGCACTGCATGCGTCACCTTTACAAAGCCTGGGAGGGGAGCCCCGGCCACACGCTGTGTGGGTGAATCAGGGGTCACCAGGTCAGGATAGCGTTCTTCTAACAAAAAGAGCTCGTGCTTGAGCGAGTCGAGGGCGGCTTCTGAAATGGAGAGATCGTTTAAGACGTGATACTCATAGCGCAATCGATCGATCTCGCTCCGAAGTTTTTTTACACGTTCTCCTGCCTGCGTATGGGTCATACGGAGGCATTGTGACGGATCTGAATAGACTTTACAACGCCTATTTCTCGTTCTCTTCCTGGTCGATTCCGGTTGAGTGAACGAAATAAATGTTCGCTTTTCCGAGGTCGCTATCACGCTCGGTCTTAAAGCGAATAGTAAAGCCGTTTGGACCACCTTTATATTGATAATATTCCCCTGCTTTTGGACCGGTCGGAACCTGCACATACACCTGCTTATCCTTCACATCCGCACGATCGACGAAACCGTCCGCCGTCAGGATATCGGTACCTGTCCCTGGTTCGCCAAGATTCACTCCCGCACTCGCAGGATAGGTGGCTTTTTCGAGCCAATAACGGCTCAATGCCGTGCGCATGATACTCACGTTCGAAAGACGCTGGGCATCACGCATGCGGGCACGGGCACTGTTCAACGATAAAACGGCGAGAGTGGCAAAAACACCAAAGATCGCGAGGACAATAAGTCCTTCGAGAATGGTAAAACCGGGTTGCTGTTTTTTTTGAAAAGAAGAGAAGAGCGACATAGGACAAGATTAAGAAACAAAAACTGGCTCATCCGACCAGGTCCGTCGTAACGATGAGACGACTTCATCAGGCGTATGATGAGACTTAATAAAATAGGCATCAACGTTGCAACTACGACACCGTTCGATGTCTTCTCGCGTTCCTAAACGCGTATAGACGGCCACCCGAACGCCTGCCGCCGTTGGATGAGCGCGGAGCTCCTGTAAAAATTCAAACCCATCCTTACGCGGCAACACCAATCCGGCCAGGATCGCATCCGGTTGTTCCATCGCAATAAAACGCCAAGCCTCTTCGGCGTGACTGGCGTGACGAACATCAAAACGCTCTCGACGAAACCGCTTCAGAAGCATCATCGCGAGAAAGGGGTCCGATTCAATCAGCAGAAGTCGTTTCATAGATGGTACGATACCCAACTTTCCCCTTCTGGCAAAACGCGCTTGTGGATGATACGAACCGGGACGCCTGCTTTAGCCAACGGCTCCCACCAAGGCTCTGTCTGTTCTGGGAGATAAACGGTTGCCGGTTTTCCGGCCATCACCGCATGCACGAGGAGCTCTTTTTCTTCTTCTCGTGGACGAGAAATACACAAAACTTCTTGTTCGCGAACTTGATCGAGTGCCAGACGAGATGAACATCTTCCCTCTTGCATCGCCAACCGAAAGACGGGATCCGCACCAAGATAAATTGAGAGGCCAGGGAAAACCGCATCCGTCTCTGCGAAGGCCTGGAGCCAACTCGAAGGGTGTTCGGCTCGGTCCACGGCTTGAGGGAGTACTCGAACAATCGTGCCTCGCTCTTGCGGATGCAAGGAAGCTGCCACTCCCAACTGTCGGCGTAATCGTCGAGCAAGCGCTGGGAGATACGCCGCTGGCACAACATGATATGTGACTCGATTATCAGCCTGACGCAATGGAGCAGGGTGGTGCGGGTCATGATACCAACGCTCGAGGAGACCGCCAGTCTCATCTTGCGCTTGGCGAGCAAGACGTACGTGGGCTGCAGTCATTGGTTGTTTCCAAGAAAAATATCGATTCCAATCCGTTTTTAGTAACACAACCGGAAGCTGCTCCCACCCTCCTTTCTTTGCAAGTCCATCCACGCGCGCACGGAGTGCTCGATCCCAGGGATTCGTGTATCCAATCGTCCATCTGGTTCCCTGCTGCGCCAAGGGAAGCACGCGCTGACGCTGAATAAATTCACGCGTGAATCCTTCAGGGAGATCTTCGGAACGAGTAACTTCCTCTGTCTGTGCAGAGAGCCCTGTTAGCTCGCTAAGATACGATCGATAGACTTCGGGAGGAACGATCCCTCCGCCAACAAAGACCTGCTCTGGATGAATCCCTTGATCCGTCAAAGCAGCGATACGAGTCCGTGCGCGTGGGCCAAGATGCCCACGTGATTCTAGGAGGACAAAAAGTTGCTCCAAAAATGCGCGCGGATACATAAGAACTATTCCGTTTCCCGCATAGCACAACCGATGCAGACCGCAAACCGAGGGCCGAGTTCATCTAGTACCGGGCGAAGGTCGACTGGGTAGACAATTCGCGCCCAAGGATCGCCGAGATAGGTGTTTACATTCAATTCCTGTGTTAAAAATTCTGCAAAACGAGGCAAAAGCGACGATCCTCCTGTCAGGATAATTTTCTCGATACGCTTTTGTGTGTTCCCATTCTCCTGCGACTGATACATATTAAAAGAATAACGGATCTCTTCAAGAATAGGCTTCACGAGAATGCCTAAAATCTGCTTGAGATCGCCCGTCGGCGTGAATCCTTGCATCGCCTTAATATCACGCTTCATCGTTTCGGCTTGATCCACCGGAATCCCGAGGGTCTTGGCGATCATTTGGGTAATCGCGTTTCCACCCGTTGCAATCGAACGAATCACAAACGGAATTCCCTTTTCTACCACAAGAATATTGGTTCGTAAGGAACCAACATCAATAATCATGATGGTAGAACGATCCTTCCCAATCAGGGAACGAATTTCGGCAAATCCTTCTGTTTCTAACCAAACGGGTTGAAGGCCAGCCGCTTTAAAAATTTCGGTATATTTATTGACGAGCGATTTTGGCGCGGCCGAAACCATCACTCGAGTTGAGGCTTTGGCCGATTCCGACTTTTCGATCTTATCGATGATCTTCATGTCCACCACCGCTTCCTCAAACGGCCAAGGAAGAATTTTTTTTACCTGCACATTGACGAGCTCTTTCACTTCTTTTTCATCTGCCGAAGCGACACTTAAAATGGTAGAAAAAACCGAAGAGAGCGGTAGCGCCGAGATGACCTTATTGGTTGTCACGCGTGCCTTCGCCATCATCTTTTTTAACAGATCGGCCGCCGTGGGAATATCATTCAAAAGGGATTTCTCCAAACTATCGGACGGAAGGTTCACGTACGCATACGTCACCAGACGAGCACGCCCTTTTTCGTTACGTAATTCGACTAATTTCATGCCGCCATAGCCGATATCAAATCCCAAATAACTTGGCTTCTCCGAAGTGAAAGAAAAAAGACCCATAAAAAGTTCGTTTGCCGTCATTCTAACACAGTTCTCTTCCTCCGCACATCTTACCCGGATCCCTTTGGAATCCTCCCCATCCCCTCATCCATCGCCTGGTTTGCGAGAGCATCTGCTGCCTTGTTAAAGGCCCGTCGAACATGGGTATACTCGACGCGACGAAAATGATGTTCGAGCATTTTTAAACGCGCGAAGAGCGCTTGCAACCCTGGATTTTTCACCCGATATTCCCCATTTGCTTGCTTTACCAACAGCTCGCTGTCAGCCACAATTTCAACTTCAGTGGCCGCGAGCGCCTGAGCGCGCTCAAGCGCTAAGAGGACGGCCTTATATTCAGCTTGATTATTCGTCGTCACGCCAAGATAAACGGCGTGATTTTCAATTACTTCGTGGGTATCTGCCGCCTCAATCACGACCCCAATACCGGCCGGACCAGGATTTCCACGAGACCCTCCGTCGGTACGAGCTACAATACGCATACATCAATAAGCATCGCCTGCGGTTCTTCGCGGCCATTCCATTGATTCATGTTCGCATGATACAGAAGATCCACTGTTCCGCCTACGCGAAGCTCCCGAAGGCGAGATCCCATCCCAAAGCCAACGCATTTCAGAAACGCCCCTCCCGCCGCGACGGTCATCCGCAAATGCCGACCCTCGGTACCCATCACGCCAACGGAAGTAATCAACACGCGACGTGTACAAAATAACGGTCGTGGATTTCCTTCTCCGAATGGTTCGAACTGATCGAGAACGCGAATGAGATCGGCGTGAACGTCTAGAAGATCCAATTCGGCATCGTAGGTTTTTTTCGGGACCAGATTTTCGCTTGTCAGACGCTCAGCAGCATGAACGTGTAAACGTTCAGAGAGTTCAGGCAAACGGGATTCATCTTCAAAAGCAAAGCCACAGGCTTGTACATGACCACCGACGCGAGTGAGGATTCCTGCTCCCGACGTTCGCATGGCTTCGGTAATATTATAAGAAGAGATCGAACGACCAGAACCAATCCATTGCCCTTCATGATGACCGATGGTAACCACAGGACGTGCATAACGCTCAAGCAAACGACCGGCAACCAATCCTACTAATGCAGGCGACCAACGCTTATCCCAAAGCAAGATGATCTTCGGACCATCTACGGCATGAAGACGCTCTTCGGTATACCCTCGCTCAATTAATTGGGCGTCTGCCTCTTGCATCATGCGACGTGTTTCGTCTTGACGTGCATGATTGCACCGTTCTAACGCCCCCACTTTTTCACTCGCCTCCTCCTGTGTTTTAGAAAGTAAAAGCTCTAGAGCCAAACTCGCGTGCTCCATCCGACCCGCAGCGTTAATACGCGGACCGATCCCAAATCCAATCGTCTCGGTCGTCACCGGTGCATCGCTTAGCCGCGCAATCTCGAGGAGCGCCCGTAACCCAGGTCGGCGGGTCTTTTGAAGGACTTGAAGACCAAAATGCTCAAGAACGGGATTTTCGCCGACAAGTGGTACCATGTCTGTCACGGTAGCGATGGAGACGTGATCCAATAGCCATTT
>CAYHTN010000059.1:0-7761 GCA_964359565.1 uncultured Gammaproteobacteria bacterium | reverse complement strand
GTGGGAGGGTCGGGCGGTGTTTAACCCGGCGGCAGTGGAATGGCAGGGTCGGCAGCATCTAGTGTATCGGGCGCAGGGGGAGGATGGGATTTCCCGACTGGGAATGGTAAAACTAAGCACGCCGACGGAAGTTGGCGAAAGGAAGCCGGAGCCGGTGTTTAGACCGGATCCCGACAGTGAGTATGAGGTGATGGGAGTGGAAGACCAGCGAATTTCTAAGATCGGCAAGAGTTATTACATGACGTATATGGCGGCGTCGAAATATCCAACTTTGATAAAGGCGCCGATGCATCCCCGGGAGGCGGAGTGGCGGGTGCGGGTGAGTTTGGCCAAAACAGCTGATTTTGAAAGCTGGTCGCGGTACGGGATGGTAATTAGTCATATTGACAGTAAAGATGCTGCGCTGTTTCCGGAAAAGATCGAGAATAATTTTTGTCTGTTGCACCGGGTGATGCCGCAGGTACGGATTGCAATTGCGGCGGACGGGAGGAACTACAAAGAGCGGGGGCCGGTGTTTGGGCCGCGAGAGGGAATGTGGGATGAGGGGTGGGTGGGAGTGGGGGCGCCGCAGTTCGTGAGCGTGGTGTACGCCGCGATCAGGAGGGCACCCAACGACGGGACCATGGTCTGGCTCGTGCGCATCGTGGGACCTCGATCGGTGAAGGTTCAGCGTGGCCTTTTTGAAGGGCCTCGCACAGGGTGACGACTTGTGAGGCATTTCTCCCCAAGAAGGAGAGAGAGTTTGTTCAGTTGTTCCCGAACGGCCGAAGCTGCTCAGGGAAGGTACAACTTGACAACTCTAGTATGCCAAGGACCGGGTATATAAGCAAATATTACGGGTTTTGTCAACTCTAGGGAGTTCGTAGCCAGTCAGTCATGATCCGTAGTTTGAGTAAGGAAAACAGCAACTTTTTTTTGTAAAAATATTGAGTACTATCTTCAAAAGGTATCGTCATTCCCGCGTAGGCGGGAATCCAGGTAGATCGATGGACGAGATGGGGTCAGACACGGATCTGACCCCAGATCAGACACAGATCAGATCTCAGATCTGATCCGTGTCTGATCTCCTTACCCACCGCTTACTTGCCCCTCCCCCCGAGCTCCTCTATACTCAATTTATATGCAGGTCGAACCATCACGAATTTTGACGCAGTGCCCTCTCTGCCATGAGCAGTATGGTCAAGACACCATCCGTCTTTTGGGAGAAGAGGGGATAACACGTTTGGTTCACTGCACGTGTTCCCACTGTGGACGAGCGATGATTGCGGTTATTTTGGAGGCTTCGGGCTTTGTGAGCTCGGTGGGCGTGGTCACGGACCTTGAGGTTGAAGATGCGGTCCGATTCCGGGATGCCGAGCCTCTGCAAATGGACGAATGTATCCGCTTCTCTGAGCAAATCCAACGCCAAAGTCGTCAACTGTGTCGAGCGCTACAATCAGCTTAAAGTATTCAGATCTGATCTGTGTCTGATCCGAGGGTGGATCCGAAACTAACCCCCAGGTTAGCACCTTGACGGTTTCGGTTTTTTCTCTTATTGTAGACCCACTTTTACGTTTCTATGAACTACGCAATCTCGGCTACTACCCGCACCAAAATCGGCAAGCGGGCCAAAGATGAACTTCTCGTGCACCGCATCCCGACCGTCATGTACGGTCGAGGCGTTGCCGCACAAACACTCTCTCTTCCTCGAGCGGAGTTTGTGAAATTACTTTCAACGGCAGGCTTTTCAAGCTTGATCGATATTGCGGTTGATGGCACGTCTCCAGTGAAGGCAGTCATTAAAGAAGTGCAGTTGCACCCATTACGCAACACCCCAACGCACGTCGATCTCCACCAAGTCCGCATGGATGAGAAGATGACCGTTCAGATCCCTCTTAAATTCATTGGTGAATCTGCGGCTGTGAAGGGAGACGGTGGAACGCTTATCAAGTCCCTTCTCGAAGTTGAGGTCACGTGTTTGCCAGCGAACTTACCTCACGAAATCGAAGTCGACTTGTCTGCCCTGAAGACCTTCGAAGATGCGATTACCTTGGCTGACCTCAAACTTGGAACGGGTGTCGAAATTACTGGCAGTGCAAAACTCACAATCGCGACCGTCTCTCGTCCGTTGACCGAAGATGAACTAAAGAAACTTGAAGAATCTTCGATCGGTGATGTGGCCACGGTGAAATCTGAAGCTGAAGAAAAGAAAGCCGCAGAAGTTGCCAAGAAAGCGGCGGAAGATGCTGCTACGGCCGAGAAGAAATAATTTTATTCAATCCCTTTCGTCCTTTCCTATGTCAACGTTACCTCCGCGCCGGGGAACGTCGACGCACACGCCTCGATGGCTCTTTGCCGTCGGGGCGTGTGTGCTTGTTACGATCTCCGGCCTCATCTTTTATTTCGTCGTGACCGGAAAAACACGACGAGATACTACGACGTCTGTCCCAGAAGCATCGGTCACAACTTCAACCGAATCGGTATTAGCATTACGGCCTCGTCATGTTGATGGGGTCCTTGTTTCGGTTGGAGAAGAAGCACTCTCGTTACGCGCCGTCATGATCGACAATCAAATTGACGCCCGTCCTTGGTCTGGTGTCTCTCAGGCTCAGCTCGTGATAGAAGCGCCGGTTGAAGGTGGTATTACCCGTCTGATGGCTTTCTACGATGCTACGACGACGGTTCCGATGATTGGCCCCGTCCGCAGTGCCCGTCCGTATTTTGTGGAGTGGGCGGAAGGCTGGAATGCGATGTATGTGCACGTAGGTGGCAGTAACGAAGCCTTAGTAAAGATTCGTGCGCTGGGTTCAAAATTTCATGATTTAAATGAAATGGCCTACGGCCGCTTCTTTTGGAAAGATCGTTCCCGTCGCGCCCCGCACTCGACCTATACCAAAAGCGATTCGTTAACAGAAGCATCGATTCGTACGACGGCTACGACCTCTGCTCCTCTCGTGTGGCAATTTCAAGATGTCTCGACTTCGACCCTAGCAACCATGAAACGGATTTCTCTTCCCTATGGGGGTTCCTATTCGATCGTTTGGGTCTTTGACCAAGAAACCGGGCGCTATACCCGTATGCTGGGTTCACGGGCGCAGCGTGATGCCGAAGGAAAAACAGTTGAAGCAATGAATGTGGTGGTGATCAAAACAGATGCACAGGTCTTGGATGAGGTGGGCCGTTTACGCCTTCGTACGGTTGGGAGCGGTGACGCGATGATCTATCGCAACGGCCAAAAATACACCGCGCGTTGGCGTCGGAGTGCGGGTGAGCCAATTCGTTTTGAAGGGATTGATGGAACGGATATGGCTTTGAACCGTGGCACGACCTGGATTCAAGTGACAACCGATGATCTGACCTTCGCAGGGCTTTCGGGAACAAAATAATATTTCACTTAGGAGCTGAGCTTTAAAAATCTTGCTCGATCATGAAGATCGTGCAGGATTTTCGTTTTTGAAAAGTACTGCTGTGAAAAACGCTGAAATTGAACGGCTTGGGATGGATCAAGTTCAAGTAGCACGTCTATAGAGATATCGGTCTCTTGTTTTAAGAGATGGAGCTGTTTGATGAGCTGCTCATTGAGTGCTCGCCCCTTTTTCTCTGCAAATAACGCATCGAGTGGTTCGTATTTGGTGACCTGTATTGCTAGTTCTCTTTTTTGTGATTTGGGAAGATAGGGGAGATTGACAATGACAATCAGTCGCTCCATCTGTTTCTTTTTAAGAAAAAGTTTGACTTTCTGGTCTAAAAGATTCGCTTGTAAAAAAACGATCGGTTGTTGCAGCAATCGCCTCGCGTTTTTTTTAGCGATGGATAATGCTCGAGCGGAAATATCACTCGCAAGAATATCGAGATGAGGAAAGAGTGCCTTCAGGGTAACAGCCAAAACGCCACTCCCTGTGCCTACGTCCCAAACGAGCGTGTTTTGTTTTGCGGTATTGATGATGTTAGAAGCTTCCGTGATGAGCTGTTCGGTTTCTACTCGTGGGATCAGGGTTGATGGATTCACGAGGAATGTCCGACCGCAAAAAGAAGCTTCTCCAAAAATATACGCTAAGGGTTCATGGGCGAGCCGTCGTGATAAAAAGCGAGAGAAGCGTGTCTGTATTGCGATTGTTAGTGGCTTATCTTGATGTGTAAGAAGCCAGATACGTTCTTGTTTGTAGGTGTTCGCAAGCAGAAGCTCGGCTTCAAGCCAGGCCTGGGTTCGATCTCGGGTAACTGCAAAAAGCCTTAAAGAAGCCTCTTTTAATACCTGTTCAATCGTCTTCATGATCTTAGTGTGCGTGTTTCCTCAAAATCTTGCCAGGGGGAGGGGACTCGGTTATGATGACGCCACATTTTAGCAGAACTCATTCTGACGAGGACGTTTAGCTCAGCTGGTTAGAGCGCACGATTCACATTCGTGAGGTCGCAGGTTCGATTCCTGCAACGTCCACCACGGTAAATCCCACTCTTTGAGAGTGGGATTTTGCTTTTGTTCAACAAAAGCGACCGTTCGACCTCAAGACTTTTTCTTTCTGAGCCCTTCTTCTACGTCGAGTCTTGTAACGGGGGAGCTGACATCATTTGTCTCTTTTCTGGTCAGGCGGACCGTGAAAGGAGCGTTTGTATTCCAGTTACGCTTCCTCCACACTTCCATAAAATATTTTGTGGTAGGAATGATCGGAAGATTTGACTCCAAGACTTTTTCCAATGAAAACCAGTCAAGCTGTCCGATACCTTTCGTGGGCGTTGGCAGCGTATCTTCCGAATAAGAGAGAACGAAGTAAGATAAAATATTTGTCTCGTTGATAATGACACGAGCGAATTCGCTCAGTTGTTCTTTGGTGTAGGGCTTTTCTTTGAAAAGAAGTTCTTCATTTAGTTCACGAACAGCGCCGCTGATATGTCCTTCGCCTGGTTCTATTTTCCCTCCGATGCCCGTGTATTTACCGCCCGCGAATGTGACCGTCGGGTCTCGTTTGAGCATTCCAATACGTCCTCGCGAAGAATCTAAGAAAAAAACAACCGTGTGCGCTTTCTCGAAGCCCTCCTGAAAGAAATGCTCCTCTTTTCGGTCGAGTTTGGACTCTGATGAGGAGAATTCATACTGTTTGTCCATACGTGAGATAACTTACTCTAAGTGACTTTCGGTGAGTGTTTAGATAATTCTTGATAGTATCTTAACGACGTGAGCCGCGTTCATTCGAAGAAAGGTTCCTCAGAAAGTTATTCAGCTTCTCGACTGTTTTCTCAATGCTCGTCGTCTCTAGCACGATATCAAATAACCCCTCTCGCGCTGGTTCTGCTGTATCATGTTCGAGAGCGATGATTAGTTTTCCGAGCGAGACAGCATAGCCGAGCTCGAGACTACTACTATAGCCAAGGTACCCACCTGGATTAACCATAAGGCAAACATTTGCTTTTTGAATCCGCGCGAGATGGGCGAAGGTTGCGCCTTTCCAGCCGAGGAGCGTGAGTTCCGGATTTATCCCCGCCGTGAGCCCGGGCATGTCATGCAAGGGCGGTGGAAGAACGATGAATCCAGATTTGCCCAATGCATCTGTAATACTATGGATCAGGATGCGATGCTTGCCACTGCCGCAGGCGGTGATAATCGTGTTTTGCATAAATAAAATGATATCATTGGTATACCGAATGAGGGCGGAGTCGGCAACTTTTGTTGTTTTGTAACCAAGTACGCTATACTTCTTGTATTCACTTTTATCTTCTATGTCTTTTCCTTCTGCTGAGTTTTGGCGAGACCCCTCGCAGGCGTCTGAATCCTTTGCATCCCTATCCGAGCTAGATCAAAAACCAGATCGAGAAGGATTACGTGAACTTTGTCGAGTGCATGATGAGCGTTGGATGAGTATGCTTTATCAGAACGTGATGGAATTTCCTTTGGGAGAAGCTCGTGATCAAGAAGTCGAATTGGTGCTTGAAGAAATTGCCCGAGTCACGCTTATGCTGAGCAGGGCTGTTGACCAAGCAGACCAAAATGATCCTGCCTCGCCAGAAGTCCTAGAGACGATTGAAGGTCTTGATCGACTCGTTGATCGCGTATTATCAAGTCGTAGCAAAGAACAGAATTAACATTCAATCCATTTCTAAATCAGCTCTTGTTTAAATGTATTTTTCTGTTCCAAAATATTTTGTTACCAGTTTTAGAAACGGAACTGAGCTTAGCCAAAAATGGCGGATTCTGACCCTTGAAAAGATGGGCCTCTTTTGCTACCGTAGGGATCCGGTTTGTTATGTCTTCGCTCCTCGCGGTCCTGATTGGCGTTGTCATCCTCTTGTGCGCCTATATCCTTAGCCAAGTTGCGTTGGAGGTGTTAGAAGAGAGTCATCATTTTTGGACGGCAATTATCGGTTTTTTCATTCTGTATGTTCTCGCGGCGGTGGGAATCTATTTTCTCGTCCTCCATCCTGAAGAGCAGCCAAACATTTCTGAGGCAATAAATGCGTTTTTTTCCATTCTTCCGGCTCAGCTCGAGCAAACAACGCTTAGATGATGAAAGGAAGTTCTGGAAGATCGATCGGTTTTCCGGTGATGATCGATTCAATCCGATGGGCGCCATGCGTAGGCGCTTCGCTATAGCCGTTCCAAGCCAGGCGGGCCAAGGCGCCTGATTGAATCCAGTCCATCAACCATTCGTGGGCGTAGCGTGGATCATGTTGGGGAATACCACCTCCGATACTCTCAAGCCAGCTTTTATTGTAGTCTTCTTGAGAACCCAAGGGTGGCGCCATGATGATAGGAAGGCCGAGGCCGGTATAAAACGAAAGCTCACTTGGTTTTGTCCAAAGAATATCCGTTTGTCGCAATGTTTCGGTGAACGAGCGAAAATAGGTATGACGATCACGATAGCTGTGAATTTGCAAGGTCTTTCCTAAGACGCGTTGCAATCCTTCATTTCGAGCAACGCGCGTAAAAAATGTGCCGAGATCGGTATGCGTACCTGCTTCTAAATTCAAACAGATGCGTTTTTGAAGCAGAAGTGTCTTAAGACTATGGAGCAGTTGCCACGCGATCCGCTTGTGCGCGCCGGCACCGCCAATACTAAATGTGACTGTTGGCGCACGTGAGGCCCCCCAGCGATTGATGCCGCGTCCGAAGGTACGGACAAGTGTATCTTGATAGGTTTGGCGAAAAATATGTTGAGGATCCAAGTTCCCGATGCGGTCGATGAGATCGGGTTTCAGAACCTCACTGTGAGCACCGCCGATGTTTTGCGGGGGAATTGGAAAACCAGTCAGATGAATCCGACTGGCGGGCACACCGTAGAGCTTTAGACGTTCAACCACGCGTCCCGTTGGGGCAAAATATTCGATTCGGCTTGATTTTGCATCATACGGGGCCCAGGTTCGAAACATATCGGCGTCGCAGACCACGATATAGATTGGTCCGGGATAGCCGTGAATCTCCGCGGCGTAGGCGGGTAAAAAGAAGGTACAAATGAGCGGGAGAGGATGTTCGCTCAACTGATCGACCAGGTGTTTGCCGAGATGATGTTTTTTGATCAAGTAGTAGACTTCGGCAATCTGGATGTTCGAACGGCTCAGGTCTCGACGGGGATAGAAGGGAGGAATGCGCTGAAACCGATCCATGAGTTCAAAAATAGCATGACCAATCCACGGAAGAGATTGTAAACGGGAGATGGATTCGTAAAGTTTACGGGTGCGATTCCAGAGTTTTTTATCCTCTTTCGGAATCCCGGGATAGTCATTCGCGATAATAATTTCATTACGACAAAGATCCGCCAGTCCGAAGGCGGCACGTTCATGGCCGTATCC
>CAYHTN010000058.1:0-7844 GCA_964359565.1 uncultured Gammaproteobacteria bacterium | reverse complement strand
GAGACCCAACCCGTTTGTGTGTCTTTGGTGATACCGATTGTGTGACGCGTACCGGGACGGCCTGTACCGTTCTTCCTCCGGGTTCCATTGGTTCCGAAGAATGCGACGAAACGGGAGATGCCTGCACCAATCGCTGCGTCTGGGCTGGTCGCGGTTCTGTGCGTGAAGCAGGAACATGTGGCAATGGTACGGTCGAACGGGGTGAGGCCTGTGATGTCGGTTCCGTCTGTGTCGGTGGAACGAATCCGGCCCGAGATTGTTCTCGTGATGCCACCGTCTGTGGGATCGGCGGGACATGTTCGGTCACGGTTCGTCGTGGCTGCTCTGATCGTTGCTTAGCGCTCGGATCAGGTGCTGGCGGTTCAACCTGCGGCAACAACGATCTCGCCGATGGAGAAAGCTGTGATGATGGGAATCAGACCAATGGAGACGGATGTAATAGTAGTTGTCTGGTTGAAGGATCTTCGAATGCGGTCACGAGTTTCTGTGGGGATACGCGCATTGATCCAGGCGAGAGTTGTGAAATGGCGGTGGCAGGAAATCCGGCTTCCTCCTATTGTCGCGTGGTTGATGGAGCGACGGTCTGTGCCACGGGTTCTGTTTTCCGTAATCTCTGTGATCCGACTACGTGTTTGAACTTTGGTACGACCTTTGGTCGTGGAGCGGGTCAATGCAGCAATGGCACCATCGATCTTGGGGAAGAATGCGATGGAGGAGAAGGCTGCTCAGCGCGTTGTCTCAAAGAAGGATCTTCTCTTGGCTATCGCACCCCTTCTATTTGTGGAGACCGGATCGTAGGCACGGGTGAACAGTGTGATGCTCCTTCAACTGCAGCTACCCGTATTTCTAACGGACAACTGTTCGAAATAACGGGGTTACGTGAACCAACAGAGCGTGAACGAACCTCAAATCAGAGTCGGATGTCATCTGAAATTCGGGCCGTCTATGACGAGCGTACCGGTCGAGCCACCTACGGCGTGCAGTGTAATTTTACCTCTGAGCTTTCTTGTGCGGCGGGCACAGGTCTTACCCGTGGGGGTTGTTGCGCCCCTCGTCCGATGGTCGAGACATCGTATCCAACTTCCAATGATGCCTGTCGTAATACGGTTATCTATGCCCGGTTTAACCAGGCCATGGATCCGGCAGCGACCGAGCGTAACTTTATTATTGCGAGAGGAATGTCCGGAACAAGTTGTCCGGCAGGGACAACTCCTTTAAGTGATAACCCTCCGATCAGTAGCGGATGGCGTGCGTGGATTGCCGGTCTTTGGCATCGCGTTTTAGCCTTCTTCTCTGTTGATCGTGCCCTGGCTGGTCCGACGGATATCTGGTGTGTTGGTTCGGTGCAAGGCACGATTGCCTTTGACACGGATGAAGAAAATAAGACCACCGCGAGCTTCATGCTGAACGAGGCCTTAGAGGCCAACACGGAGTATCAAGTGATTCTTCGTGGTGAAACAGATCTTAGCCGTGCACCAAGCTCAACGCGGGGGATACGGAGCGCTCGTGGGGTGGTGGCGTATCGCGATACGACCTGGCGCTTCCGTACTGGTTCGGATATTTGTACGGTGAGCCGTGTGGATATTCAGGATAGTCAGTTGCTGCATCCCTACTTGTTCTATCGAGCCAATGAAGCGCATCGGTATTCCGCTCGTGCCGTCTCTTTACGTAACGGGGTACAGGTTCCGATTACCCCCATCACCGGTTTATATAGTTGGACCTGGCAACGTTGGACGAGTCAACGACGGGATATTTTGCAGGTTGCTGAAAGTCGCTTAATACCAATCCAGACGTTTGCCACGACCACGGCCCAAAATAAAAATGGCTCCTCACCTATTACCGCTAGCTTGATTATCACGGCGGATCGCGTGAGCACGTCGACGAGCGTTGGTCGTATCTATCAGTCCACCCGGTTATCTACGGTTCTTCTTTGTGAGAATCGCTGGGTGCCGGATATCCCGAGTAATACGGGTCGCCTGCCACGATTCGAAGATACAGACTTTAACTTTGTCACGACCTATTGTCGCGATTCAGGCGCGCCGACAACCGCGGATGATCTGCCTAGTATTCGCATTAACCAAGTGCCATCATCACCAGCGGATATCTCTCGTGGTGTGATGCGTCAATACCTCTTCTCCTTCAATGAACCGGCTCTTCGTGGAGATGGTATCGGTATCCGAGTTGTTGCTAATCGTCTCCACTATTCGGTTCGTGATTGGTACCTTTCCCAAGGTTTCAATGGTCGTCCTCAGGTGACAACCGTCGATGGTTATGAGGCCTTGCGTGACGGCACAACGCTTTATGTTGGGGCGGCGAATACCGACGAAGGTCTTACCCGGGCGGATACGAATATCTATGTGATCTCTCGTAATCCAAACGCGGGCCCTGAAGCGACCTCGATCTTTGATCAGATGGCCACGAATCTGACCTTCAATACCAATCTCACCAGTCAGGTACAGAATGTGTGTGCGGTTCAGAGTGGCTCGCAATATATTAGTCGTGAGACGGGGACGCCGGTCTTCTGTACAGCGGATTGGGAATGTCTGCGTCATGATGCGGGATTGCGCTGTTTGAGTGCCAAGGAAAAATTGCAACGCGATCTTCAGCGTATCTCGGACTTTCAATTCATTAGTGGCAAATTAGAACAGTCAAAAGAACAGGTAGGAGCGTATCCTGTTCTTACGAATGGAACCCAGTTACAAGGATTTGTGACGAGCAGATGGGCAGGTTGGCAGAGTGGTCTTGGTACAGTCCTTGGTGGAACATTGCCTCAAGACCCAATAAATACTTATTTCACCTGTGGTCGTTGTGAAGGATCGGGCAATATCTGTACGCAAAACGCTGATTGCGGAGATAACGGGCGTTGTAACGCGGTCGAAGGACGTGATCCGGCAACATGCTGGTCTACCGCAAGCAGTACCTATGCTTGTCCTATCTTGAATGTTGCCAATCGTGCCAGCGTTTCTCGTGTCTATCAGTATCGATCGATTGGAAATGGCGATCGCTTTGAACTCAGTACAGAACTCGAGATGCTCGGTCCGTCAGAATATCGTCCACCGCTCATAACAGAAATTCGACGCTGTCGTTCAGGCGTTGAGGGGTTGTGTCAGACGGATGCCGACTGCGCACCGCTTGTTTCTGGTCGCCCAGGTCCAACGACACCGGGCTCTTGCGCGCCCGCCGGCGGGCGCTGGGTCTACGGTGATATGTGTCGTGGTCGCGCCTTTGGTTCAGGTGAACTCTGCGGTGATGGAGTGGTGAATACGCGGAGCGTGAGTGGTCGTCCCGCCGAGATTTGTGAGTTAGGTCAAACACAGCTTGCCTTCTGTGATGCAGGGAGCGGTCGCGGAGGTCAGAAAGTGCAAGTTTGTCGGACGGATTGCCAAGGCTTTGTCGATGTTCCTGGAGCCGCCTGTAGCGCCGATAACCTCTGTGGCAATGGTCGCGTTGATGCCCGTCGTTGTACGGGTGGGACACGTGCTGGTGTTCGATTTGGTGCGAGCTGTACGACCAATACCGATTGTGACACAGGCGTCTTGTGTGAAGCAGTTGCGACTCCCGAAGTATGTGATGATGGTGCGTTAAACGGAACCTACGGTCGTTGTAATAGGACCTGCAGTGCCTTTGGAGGGACCTGTGGTGATGGCACCATGTCTCCTGGAGAAGCCTGTGATTTGGGCGAACAAAATGGCGCCTACTGTAATACGGCGGGAGGCTGTAATTTAGCCACAACCTGTGGAGAGGATTGTCATAGTCGTGCTCCATATTGTGGTGATCGCACCGTCCAATCAGGTGAGCAATGTGATGGAAATGCGCCTGAAACAACGACCGATGTGGTCCCTGGTCACCCTTCTTGTGTGGGTGTTGGGGCTGGTTTGTGTGCTGGTGGTAGCAATGACCGCGAATCCTGTACCTGTACTCCAAATACGCCTGGGACGACCTGTGCAAGCTCTTCTTGCGGTGGTGGCGGGAACTGTGTCGTGTATCGAACGCAGCACACCCGTACCTGCATCAATACGGGCATTACCCCAATCGTCGGTCAATGTACTTGGAATGACTGGAGTGCGTGCCAGCCCGTTGGTCAGTGTGGGGATGGCGTTTCTGATCCGGGTGAAGAATGCGATGATGTCAATCGTTATGATAACGATGCCTGTACCAATAGCTGTAAAACGAACATCTGCGGTGACAGTGTTCTCCACACCGGGATCGAAGAGTGCGACTATGGCTCAAGTAATGGTCGCGCTTGTACTGGAGCGGATTATGGTTCCACCTGTGTTGCGTGTACAACGCAGTGCCGCATGACGGCGTCTTCGGGAGGGTATTGCGGCAACGGTCGTCGTGACGGCGCTGAGCAGTGTGACGGAAATGATCTCGGCTCACGTACAACGCTTTCTTGTCAAAGCTTAGGCTTTGATTACGCGGAATCACGGGTGTATCTCTCTAATCGTTATACCGTAAATGACGCAGGAGCGGTGTCGAGCGTTGGTTCGCAGGTCTGTTGCGTAGGTTCTGGTCCAACGGCTGAATCTGGTATCTTGTCAGGAACAAGCTGTGTTCCTCGTCCTTCTGCAGGAGAGGCCGAAGGCTGCCACGTTGTAACGGTAACGACTCCACGTCGATTTACCGAAGCCGAAGCTTCTCTGCGTGCAGGTGATGTTTCTTTAGGAGATGTCATTAGTTGTAATCGTGCCTGTACTTATGCCGGCTGTCGTCGTTGTAGCGAGGAGCGAGGCACACAAACGATCAGTGCTCAAATATTAGATGCACAATATTCTTCCCTTCCTGTTCCGAGTGCCCGTGTGACGTTGTATCAAAGAGGAATTCGAGTCGGTGAGCAATTTACGGATGCCGATGGCAGATTTACTTTTGCAGGGATGAGCGCTCGATCTGAATGTGGGCAATACCGTATCGTAATTGATTCAACGCAAGACAATCCAAGAACGACGATGGTGAACGAGTCACGTAATGGGGGATACTGGCCGTATGAGTCACGTATCTTTACAACGGCAACATTCTTGAGCGATGGAATTCGTAATTCTGGCGCGATGGTCTTCTTGATTCCTCGTGTACCACGAAATGAAACCTTGGTGGTACATACCTGGGACGGGGATCTTCAAGGGAGATTCCTACTTTCTCATCTTGTCATGCCGGCAAATCGTGCCTACCGTTGGTCTGCGGAGCCAGAATCGGGTGGATTTATCTCAGGTGGTGCGTGTGGAGCCGGTTCGCCTGACGCGGGGACGTTCCCGTGTCTACGTGACATCCATGAGCAGAATAACCCAACCGGGTTTCAAGGACATCCTGATATTTCTCGTGTTCCCTTCGCGCGTCTCTTTTGTTCTTCGACGCTCGGTAGCGAGATGTGTTTCCGGATCAATATTGGTCCACAAGCAACGAGGTATCGATTACAGGGTACACTTGGAGGATCGGCCCCCGGGACATTCGCCTACTACTTACATGATCAAGTTTCTCGTGTCGGACAGAGCTCGGCAGACTTCTATCGTTCAACAAAGAGCACCGTTTATGTGGTCACTGCAGATCGGTTCTACACCATCAATCCTCCAGAAGGCCGACCGTCGCGATGCAGTGGAAAGTATTGGATGGTTTACAGTCAAAATGCTGTAACCGGCGCCGTGACAATTCCTACCGATCCTAATGATGCCTACCGCTGTGGAGGTGATCCAATCTATCCCGATTCGGATGTAACGGGGGGTAATCGTTTGCCGCGAACAAATTGGCATGTTCCAGCCGATCCGGCTTACAATAATTCTTGGTTAAATTTTGGTGGTGGTGTCGACTACAATAATATTACCTGGGATATGCCACTGATCGTTTGGGTACCGCTCCTTCTTCTCGGTCGTTAAAATAGTTTGCCTATGAATGCTCCTTCTAAGCCCGTCTTTATTGCCCTCGCCGGAGTGGCGGGCTTAGCTGTGGTGATTGGCGGGGTCCTTTTCCTTCGTTATCGCACCAGCCCTGATCAAGGAGAAACGTTCTTACCACCTACAACCATGAGCCCAGTATCTCAAGGCGCAACTTCTTCTACCGATATGCTTAGTGATCAGGCAGCAACTTCTACCGAAACAGATTTCCCGGATGGAAAAGGGGAGGAGATTCCCTCGGATGCCGACGGAGATGGGCTGAGCGACAGTGAAGAATCGCGGGCAGGTACGTCGGTCACGTTACGGGACAGTGACGGTGATGGAATAACAGATTATGAAGAGATCCGCATTTATCAAACCGATCCGCTCGTATTTGCCATACCAAGTACACCCGCTCCGCCTGTGTCAGAGCCCTCCGTTCTGGTGACAGCACCATCGGTACCACCGCCCGATTCTGATAACGATGGCTTAACGGACGAGGATGAAGTAAAATACCAGACGAGTCCCACGAATCGAGATAGTGATAACGACAGCTTTCCCGATGGCGAAGAGATTCAAAAGGGATATAACCCGCGTGGACCTGGGAAATGCGCCACTTTAACCTGCTTACCTTAGTCATTGTCTTCCCTACGTATGGATCAACAAGTTCCGCATAATCTCCCTTTTGAACCGGAAGACCCACTCGCTCCACCGGTTCCGCCACCGACCCCACCTGCTCCTCCGGCGGCTATTCCGAAAGTCGATTTACCACCCCCAACGGTTCCTGCAGCAACGCCTGCACCGTCTCCTTCGCGTTTTTTGAGTAACGAACCTTCGGCTTCCATGATGAGTCGCCCAGCCGGCGTGCCAAAGCAGCCTGAAGACATGTTTGCGGGCCTTGAAGCAAACACACCAAATCGTCTTGTAAGTCGTGTCTTGCCAAATGATCCATTGACAAGCACGCAAGCATCGTACGGAAAGTATATTTTATTAATTTGTTGCCTGGTTGGGGGTCTAGGCATCGTCGGTGCGGGTCTTTGGTATTTTGCCATCCACCGCCCGGCACAGCAGGCCGAACAAGAGGCACAGGTGATACCTGTTACTCCTGCGCCAGCTACGCCTTTCTCTGAACCGGTGATCACGACCCCTCCCGATCTCGCTCCGACCCCAACGCTAACCTCTCCTCCAGAAGAGATAGCGCCTCCGGCCGTTGCTGTTCCGCCAGAGACCACGATGCAGCCGGTCGTGACCACGCCTCCACCTGGCACGAATATCCCGGCACCGACTGCCGTGACCACGCCTCCCCCGGCCACGTCCGCCTCTACCTCAACGGCCACCGCCTTTTCCGATACTGATAGTGATAGTTTGTCTGACACCCGTGAACAAGAGCTGGGGACAGACCCTCGGAATCCTGATAGCGATGCGGATAATCTAACTGATGGAGATGAGGTACTCAAATATGGAACAAACCCTTTAAAAATGGATACCGACAGTGATACCTATGCCGATGGTCTTGAGGTAAAAGGAGGCTTTGATCCACGTGGAACCGGAAAATGCGCCAAGCCTGATTGTGTTCAGTAAGTAACGTTCGCTTTTGCTATGTCCGTCGCTCCTTCTTCTCCTCTCCCTCCCACCAATCCCTCTACTCCAAAAAAAGAAGGGGAGATTGTTGTAATTCCGCAAGGATACTACGGCGTCGCCTTGAAGATGAAGGTCGGAGCGTATCGTGATCCCACTGAACCTCCGCCGCCCCCGACCCCAGCCCCTTCGCCTGCCCAGGTGCATGTTCCTCAACCGACCCATAGTCATCTCCCAATGATCGCAGCTGTGGCGGGGATTGTCGTTCTTGTTGGCGGCGCATTCGTCTATTTGAACCGCGATCTTTTGTTCAAAAAGCCTGCCGTCGCCCCTGTGGTTGAGGTTCCGCCCCCACCGCAGCCTCCGCCCGCCCCGTCGAATTTAACCGCGCTCGCGAGCGCACAG
>CAYHTN010000057.1:0-7886 GCA_964359565.1 uncultured Gammaproteobacteria bacterium | reverse complement strand
CGCCAGACTCGAAATCTGGTATACCCCCTAAAGGGTATCGATGGTTCGACTCCCTCCCTCTCCGCCACGCACCGTACGGTGCTTGGCTCCGCCATTCGACTAGTAACTCGATGACGGGGCTAAGTACCAGACGGTGTTTTTCATTCTTATAAGAATGAAAATAACCTGGATGCCCGTCAACATGACGCTCCTAAACCTGCGATGTATACTCGACCTATGTCTCGTTTGCTCATTTGGCCGGTTCAAGGCATGTACTGCGCTTCGTGCGAGCAGATTATTGCTGCCGAGCTTTCGCGACTTGAAGGCGTTGAAGAAGTAGAAGTAAGTTTGCGTCGCAAACGCGCGGGCATTCGACTATTGGACCAAGCACCGATACCGAATCTGGCGGCTCTGAATCAAGTACTTGCGTCACACGGCTATGTCTTGCTTTCACCTACCGTGAATACCGAAGGGATTACCCCTTCGGGCCCGGTGTGTGAGCTTCCAGCAACGAGGACATCCTTCTTGTCCCGTTTGGGACAAGCATTTCTTGCTCTCGTAGGCGTTGTTCTATTCCTCCGCTTAATTTGGACGCCTCTTTCACATCTCGTGCCTACATTGACCGGACAAGCATCGGTATTAGCACTCATCGGGTTTGGTGTCGTGGCATCGCTATCTACCTGTCTGGCTTCGACGGGCGCATTTTTACTCGCGTACGCCACCCAGCGATCAGCGAAGTCGGATCTTTTATGGCTTCATGTCGGTCGACTCGTCATGTTTGTTGTAGGGGGGGCGGTGCTTGGCATGGTTGGGAGCCTCTGGTCGCTCTCGTCTCGCTGGTCAGGGGTCATGAGTATTGGTTTAGGCATAGGATTCTTATTAGTCGGACTTCATCTCCTGAATCTTTCGCCATCACTCGCTTCTTTTGGACTTCATCTTCCTTCCGCATGGCATCGAAGTCTTGATCGGTTCTCAAAACGTCAGGGCCGTTTCGCTTCGTTTCTGGTAGGAGCCGTGACGTTTATTCTCCCCTGTGGCTTTACACAAACGGCACAGACGCTCGCGCTTGCATCAGGATCAGCGACGCGAGGCGCGCTGTTCTTAGGAGCGTTTGCACTCGGGACCTTGCCAACGCTCTTAGGTGTGACTTTTTTTGGTTCGGCCGCGGCGTTAAAGCAGCGCGCCTTTCGATTGATGAGTGGAGCGATTCTGGTTCTCTTTGCGATCACACAAGTAGATGGTGGGCTTACGGTACTCGGCGCGCCTCTCACGATCGAAGGAGCCGTCACACGTCTCTGGACTACAGCTATTACTTCGGTCATGCCAACTCCGGTAGAGGCACAAGAGCAAGTAGTCCGAATGACGGTCGCCTACGGCACGTTCTCCCCAAATCGATTCGTGATCCGTCGTGGGATCCCTGTCCGTTGGGAGGTCAAGGGTCTTGATATCTCAGGTTGTGCCTCTACGCTGATCGCGCCAACGCTTGGACTACGCCAGGATCTTATCCTTGGTTCCAATACCATTTCTTTTACGCCAAAAGAAAAAGGCGAAATTCCCTTTAGTTGCTCCATGGGGATGATTCGCGGCTCATTTACCGTGGTAGAGTAGCTATGTCTGTCGCAGATTTATTGGGATCGGTCGGAGGGATACAGATCTTGCCTCTAATACAGGCGTTGATCGCCTGGAGTTTAGTCGTCGGTTGGACCCGCCCCATTTTTCTTCAGGCCTGGCAAGAAGCACGTCACAAACAAGTGACGATGGAAGCAATTCTTGCGTTGGGATTCGGCTCAGCGCTCCTTTGGAGTACCTATGCGCTTTTCTTTCGAGAACCAACGTATTTTTTAGGAATCATTTTTGGGACAGGCGTCATTCTTTTTGGTCAGTGGCTTGAAATACGTTTAACGAAGTCTGTGAGAAAAGGGGATGCAATCGCCTCAGCGAAACAAAACAAAAGTCGCCTTTCTTTGTTTTTTCCTCTTGGACTCGTGCTCGTTGCTTCACTAGCGTTGATTATTGGTGGGTTTATTCTCACCTCTCCCGCCGAAGCGTTTCGTCGAGCGATGACGGTTTTTCTGATCGCATGCTCCTGTGCGCTGGGACGAAATCAGGCTTCTCTCTTTGTTTCCGCCCGTGGTTGGACATTTTTATACGGAAGTATCGGTGCTATTTTGGCCGCTTTTGGATTCGCAAGTCCGGCGGTCGTGTTGTTTTTTATCCTTTGCTCGAGCCTTACGGTTTTCGTGAGCGCACTCATGACTCGTCCGACCCCAGATCAGACACGTGTCTGATCCCAAGCTATTACTAGACAAGGCAGCTGTGAAAGGACAGTATATGCCTGCGCACGTGAGCCAGGGTGGCTCCGTGGCGTGGAAAGTAGTGCGTAAGGGAATGAGTAGGAACGTGGTTACCGGTTTATGGGGCAGTCCGAAGGAGGTGCTGCTCTATCTGTATCAGGCAGTCGAGCAGGCAGATCTTCCGCTCCAGAAGCTCTGCCCCCCTCAAGACGGCCTCGATCTGGCAGATTGGATCAAGGACGTCACGAGGGAAGCCTGTGGGGGTCCTCAGATCTCTGCGACCGTCTGGTCGCGCTACGCGCTGTGGGCCGTCTGGTCTACACGGAAGAACGGCGGAAATGTGAGGGGTAGGGTTCCGCTCACGAGCCCGTTCCCGTCGCTTCAGCTCACGTTCTCGGTTCGTCGAGGGCTGCTCCAGATCAAGTCCAAGTCCAGCTAACGACTTCGGCCGAGACGCATTCTTCTCCCGACTTCATTCGGACCCACCCAATCTCGCTCTTCTCCGACTATTCGCGTCTTCCTGCGAACTGGTCGGTTCTTTTTTATTAACTCAGATCAGACACGTGTCTGATCTGAGAGTGGTTCTTTTTATCTCTACTTGATTATTTTAGAGGCTTCTGTCACTGTTTTTTTACAACCAGACACCCGTTCAGGTGTGTTCGATGAGGAGGAGCGATGTACCACTGTTCTCAGATGTGTCCTGGCGATATTCTCGCTTGCTACGACCGTGTGTGCGCGCAGCTCACGTGGAAAGCCCGGGGGCTCTTCCCGGAGCTGCCTCACCGGAGCCACGTCGACCGGCTCTGGCGGATGTACGAGCGTGGCGACATGAGCTCCGAGCATCTCGACTTTCACTTCTTCGTCTTCCTTGCACGGGTGTGGAGCTCGCGCGGCAATGAAGGCGGGGATCGAGTCACTTTGCCCGAAGCCGAAGCCGCCGGCGTGACCATCTGGTTGCGCGATGGCTGGCTCGAGCTCCGTGAAGGGACAGCAAACGAATCCCACGCACTCCGCCTCGAGCGGATGGGCCCGGCGCTCGCACGTATCTTCGAATTCACTGCCGGCCCCGCGGCCGGCTTCAACTAGGGGTCGTCCGACTCCCCGTTCTCCGTCTTCTCGCCTTTCGATTTCTTCAGATCGATGGGCACTCTTTTTAATCCCCAGATCTGACCCCGAATCCGGTTGACGACCCTCTCGATCCGTTCTATATTCCCGGTCACAAACCAGGAAATGTATGCCTTCTCTCTTTCATGTCTCGGAGCGCAGTCATTCCGGCTTTCTCTGTATGGCTGAGCTTGCGCGTTCTTATCCCGAAGAACGGTATCTTTCACTGCAAGAAATCGCTGACGATCTTGGGAGTTCGCAGAGCTATTTGGAAGAGATCGCGCTTTTACTCAAACAAGCCGGATTGATCCAAGGGAAGAAGGGTCCAGGTGGGGGCTATCGTTTGGCTCGTGCACCGGAAGAGATTACGGCCGAAATGATGTTTATCGCCCTCGAAGGCCCGCTCACGCTCGTCGAATGCCAAGATAAAAACAAGATCTGCCCCGTTCAAGAACGTTGTCACAGTCGCGGGTTCTGGGGGCTCCTCCAAACCCAATTACGAACCACCCTTCAATCTACTACGCTTGCGGAGCTCCTCACGCTATGACCAAACCTGATCACATCGTCTATCTCGACCATGCGGCAACGACGCCCATGGACGTTCGCGTGCTCGAGGCAATGACGCCCTATTTTTCAGACACCTACGGAAATCCTTCCTCGTTCCACTCGGTCGGTCTTGCCGCGAAAGAAGCGGTCGCGACGGCTCGTCATACGATCGCAGCTTTGCTTGGTGCGCGTGATGAAGAGATTTTATTTACCTCGGGCGGCACGGAATCGAATAATCTCGTTGTCTTTGGTATCCCAAGAGGACAAAAGAAGTTGTTAAAAGAAAAATTAGGAGAAGATGTAAAGCCGCATGTTATGACATCCGCCATTGAACATCATGCCATTCTTGAACCGCTAATCTGGCTTGAACGAGCCGGAGAAATTGAACTCACGACGCTCGCTGTTTCGCGCGAAGGATTGGTAGACATCGATGAGCTCGAAAAAGCGCTTAAACCAAATACGGTTCTCGTGACGGTCATGACGGCAAATAATGAAATCGGTACGATTGAGCCGATTGCTGATATCGGTCGCCGTTTGCTTGCCTGGCGTAAAGAACAAAAAACGCCCTACCCCTACTTTCATACTGACGCGTGCCAAGCCGCAGGCGTGCTCGATTTGAATGTCGAAAAAACACATGTTGATCTGCTCACCATGAACGGGTCGAAGATTTACGGCCCCAAAGGCATTGGTCTTCTCTACCTTCGTCGAGGGATCAAAATTGAACCTCTCATTCGTGGCGGAGGACAAGAACGGAAGATGCGTTCAGGTACCGAGAATGTTCCGGCGATCATCGGTCTCGCTAAGGCGTTCGAGTTAATCCAGGCAGGTCGTGACACAGAAAACGCACGATTAACGACGTTACGCGATCGACTCGTCGCAGGTCTACTCCGTATCCCCAAAGCGCGCTTGAACGGTCATCCAACGGACCGTTTGCCGAACAGTGCAAATATTTCGTTCTTAGATATCGAAGGCGAGGCGGCCGTTCTGTACCTAGACGCAGAGGGAATTATGGCCTCAACAGGTTCTGCGTGCGCTTCCGCTTCGCTCGATCCATCGCACGTGATTCTCGCGACGGGTCTTTCGTACGAGGCTGCGCATGGCTCGATTCGTTTCACGCTTGGACACATGACAACGACAGCGGATGTCGACTACGTCATCGCTGTCATGCCCGGCGTAGTCGAACGGTTACGCAAGATGAGCCCAGTGAATCTTGATATGAAGTATTTTGAATAATTTGTTTTATATGTCCGACACTAACACCCAACAACCTATGACGACACCTACGTCTACACCCGTTGCGAGTGCGACGACCGATGCCCGCAAAGGTGATGTCGTAGCCACAACCAAAGAAAAAGGCTGGTTTTATACCGATGCCGTCAAAGAACATTTCTTTCATCCAAAGAATTTTTTGGAAGACGAAGCGGCGTATCAAGATGCGTATCTTGGCATGGTCGGTTCCCCGGCCTGTGGAGACTCCATGAAAGTTTGGTTACGCGTCGAAAAAGACGCGGAGGGAGTCGAGCGTGTGATCGATATGAAATGGAAAACGTTTGGCTGTGGTTCGGCCATCGCTTCGACCTCGATGCTTTCGGTCATGGTGACCGAAGATGGCGGGCTCACGATCGAGAAGGCGCTCGAACTTCGTCCGCAAGATATTATGACGCGCCTAGGCGGACTCCCGGCGCGTAAGGTACACTGCTCCGTGCTCGGGGATAAGGCCCTGCGTTCGGCCTTGAATGATTACTTTCGTAAGAGCGGTCAACCTAGTCGTATCAATGTCGAGCAAGGCCGCATTATTGATAAAGTTCTAAAGATTACTGATCACGATATTGAAGAAGCGGTGCTTGAAGGCGCGGATACGCTCGAGAAACTGCAACAGAAGACGAAAGTCGGTACCGGAGACCCCTCCTGTATCCCCGAGGTTGAACAGCTCTTGCGCTTCTATACCGAAAAATATTATGGTGGTCGCTAATTTCTATGTCTAACGTACAAACACTTCTCACCGACGCTTTGGCCGATATCAAACCGATGCTCGCCGCGAGCGGTCGCGCGGTTGCAATCAAAGATGTCTCCGATACGCGTTGCGTGATCGAGCTCACCGGTTTTTGTGAAGGCTGTTCTTGCAGCGAATCCTACAAAGAGGGGATTCAAGATCTCGTACGCGAACACGCTCCAGACATTAAAGAAATTGAATTCATTCAAGCCTAGTCTATGGACGCATCTTCTACGCCAAAACCTTTGAAAATCGCGAAGATCGTCGTTGATCAAGATCTCTGTATCGGCGCTGCTCCGTGTGTGACGGTTGCTCCAGGGGTGTTTCAGCTGAATGAAGACAATAAGGCGTATGTCGTTGATCCAAAAGGGGCAGATGATGATACGATTCTGCTTGCGGCTCAGGCTTGCCCGGTCCAAGCAATTCTTTTATACGATGAAGAAGGAAATCAAATTTATCCATAAATAAAACTCGCGGTGTAGGCCGCGAGTTTTATTATCCCATTTGTCTCCTTGGGTATTTTTGAGAGCAGCTCTTGTTTCAAAGTCAGGCGGCTTGGTTAACAGACTTCTCTGTGGCGGGACGCCCGTCCCCGTATTCTGCAAATCCTGCATCGCTGATCTCATCTACAGGAACGACTTCGATGATTGAAAATCCGTCCCCATGCTGGGCGAGATCTGGGAGAGGTGCGTCTTCTTGTCTCAGTGTGTCAGGGGTGATTTTTGGCGCAGGCGCGTTCGGGTTTCCGTGGGCAAATCCGGATGGTCCTGGACGTTTGGAAAATTTTTCACTGTACGGTTGTTCCATAAGAAAGAATAATCGAGTTAACAACTCAACAATTCTAACATATGGTCATTATTTCGTCTTTTTCCAGATACAAATCCGACGTTCTACCCGCTGATCTTCACGCGCATAGGCAAGGTCCATGAGGGGTTTTCCCCAAATTTCGAGTGGATTTACCCGAGTATATCCATGCTTTTTGGCGGCTTTGTCGGCATCGATCGTAATTTCGTTGCCTTGCACACGGTGACGTGGGACGGTTGCTACCACAACCCCGTTGGTAGGTTGCAGCGCGGCAAAGGTCTGAAAGGAGTGCTCCCAGAGCGTCTCGAGCTCCTGTTTTTGTCGATCAAGCCATTGAAATGTTTCGTTTCCATTGAGCGGTTTTCCTAGAAAGCCTTCCGTGACAATTACTTCGATTGGTCCACGAATAATCGTTGGAAGTGTCTCCACCGGATGGGTGTGAAGAGCGATCGCTTGGCGCTGTTCGGTGGTCATGAAGTGCTCGCTCACGAGCCAATCAATATTTTGCTTACTCCCACTAACTTGTCGCGGATCAATATCTGAGCCAATTTGTTTTGCATAGCCAACTAGCGCAGCTTCCATGAGGACCGTTCCACTCCCGCAGAAAGGGTCGAGCAGGGCTTTGCCTTCTACCTCAGCTCCAGCCAAGTTCACCATCAATCGAGCAAGCTTTGGGGGGAGCATACCCATGGTCGCATCGCGAAAGGGGCGACCAAAATCTCGTAAGCTCCAGGCATCCAGATCTTGAACATGTGTCGTGAGACCGACGTAGACCTGTCCCGCATCGATAATCACTTGAAGATCGTAACCCGTTTGAATGAGGTCTAATTTTGCCACGGCCGCCGAACTCACGATGCCCTTGTCACCCGTGAACCACCGCACGCTCCGCTTCCGTTCTTGTAAAACCCGCTTCAGCTGAATCGGAAGTTGTTTGAGTTGATTTTTCTCTTTCGGTGCCCCAAACAAGCTCAGACCAAAAATAATCTTATTCCCTCGTGGGAGCGCATCGATAAGATCAGCGAGATGTGTGGCGGTAAACGAAGACAGGGGAGCAGACATCATGATATCTCCGATTTTTACCGCTCCAGAGAGACGTTTTTGAAGCCCCCCGCCATCCCAATGGCTACGATCGAAGAGAGCCATGGATTCGACCACCGTCGGGATCG
>CAYHTN010000056.1:0-8053 GCA_964359565.1 uncultured Gammaproteobacteria bacterium | reverse complement strand
CATCGATTTCGAGCGCATCAAGTCCGGATTGCGCCATGCCTTGGGTGAGTTTTCCATCGCCAATCACTTGGGCATAGTCACGGACACGTTTGAGAAGACGATTACCGATACGCGGTGTGCGGCGTGAACGATGGGCGATCGCATGGAGTGCTTTTTCTTCGGCATCGATCGAAAGAAGATCGGCGCTTCGGGTGAGAATCGCCTTCATTTCTTGAGGCGAATAGAAATCCAAATGATAGGTCACGCCAAAACGGTCGCGCAACGGAGCGGAAAGGAGAGAAAGACGGGTGGTTGCACCGATGATCGTGAATCGCTTCAGATCGAGGCGGAGTGTGCGAGCCGTCGGCCCTTTTCCGATCACGATATCGAGCGCGTAATCCTCCATAGCGGGGTAGAGAACTTCTTCAATCGAACGATTCAATCGATGAATTTCATCAATAAAGAGAATATCGCCCTCTTCGAGATTGGTAAGAATGGCCGCGAGGTCGCCGACGCGTTCAAGGGCTGGACCACTCGTGATCTTGATCGCACTCTCCATTTCGTTACTGATAACGTGAGCGAGCGAGGTTTTTCCAAGTCCCGGAGGACCGTAAAAAAGAATGTGCTCGCACGGTTCTTCGCGTTTTTTTGCCGCTTCTAAAAAAATGCGCAAGTTTTCTTTCACTTTGCCTTGCCCGATAAAATCATCCAACTTCTTTGGACGAAGTGCGACATCAAACGGTCGATCCGCCGGTTGTTCAAGCGGCGTTACGAGTCGTTCAGCATCTTCAACCTCCGAAAGATCAATAGTTTCCATGACATCAGTAAAACCGTTCGCCTTTTGTTCGTCAACCTACCCGTACGTCATCCTCGTACATAGTGCGGAGATCCAGGTATAAACAAAAGAGTATTCGTCCATATTCTCTTATTATGTCTGAGCTGGATCCTCATGCTCCGCATGAGGATGACGTATAGATGGTGGTATATGACATAAATATTCTGATCCTTCGATCTCTTTTATTTCTTTCTCGCAATTACGAACCAATTTCGGCCTTGTTCTAGGATATCGGTCCAATCCTCTTTTCCGAAGAGGCCGCATTGTTCGATCTCTAATTCAGGATGATCCCAGAGTTTTTTCCATTCTTCAAACGAAAAATCGTGGATGTAACGTTTGGCATCGGTGATCTCTGTGCGCCAGTTGACCCAGAGGTCACCCGGATCGGCAGAGGAGATGGGTTCAATCGTTCTTTTGGTAAATTCTGGCGTGGGGTGCCAAGAGGTAGCGGCGAGGAGGCCACCAGGTTTTGTCAGTCGTACCAGTTCTCTTGTAGCGGCGCGACGTTCACTCACCGTCGGAAGATGTTGGATAACGGCAAAGCAGGTCGTCGCATCCGCGCATTGATCTAAAAGGGGAATGCTCGGGAATCCCCCTGAACGTAGATCAAAGTGCGGATCCGCCGATTGTCGCAGTGCGTCGGAAGGCTCAAAACCGATGTAGTGCGCTCCTTCTGGGAGTAAACGAGCGAAGCGACCGTTCCCTGCACCTACATCAACAATCGTCATGCCTGCCGTAAGACGCTTAGCGATGATTTCTTCTTCTTTCCAAATAAATGTACGGGTACTACTAAACGCCGATCCATGGGTTTCATAGAATTCCTGGACGCGCTCTCGGAGTTGCTTGGCAAGATCGTCGTTCATGCTACTCTCCTCCTATCATGGCTCAACAGACTCGTCCACCAGCAGCACTGGTTGATGAAATGATGGAGATTTTGTGCGCTGAACCGACGATTACTGCTCGACGGTTGGATGCGGTTATCCGCACCACTTTGAAGGGCACAACGCATCGTTTTCCTCGTATTCCAGATCTCGTCGCTTCCTATCGTCGTCAGTTGGTGAAAAACAAGAAGCGCCATTTGATTTTAGAGCGATTATTGCGCTGTAAATCCGTACGCACGGATTCAGGTGTGGCCCCAATTACGCTTTTGACGAAACCATATGCGTGTCCAGGCAAATGCGTCTACTGTCCGACCGAAGTCCGCATGCCAAAAAGTTACGTTGCGAGCGAGCCTGCGGCCGCGCGAGCACTTTCTTTAAAATTCGATCCCTATCTTCAGGTCAAAAAACGGATCGAAGCACTCGAAGCGAACGGTCATGAAGCAAAAAAGATCGATCTCATTATCAAAGGGGGGACGTGGTCTGCCTATCCGTGGGCGTATCGACAATGGTTTGTGAAGCGCTGTTTTGATGCGGCGAATCAACTGGGGCAAAAGGTGCGAACCCGCTATGCGAATTTAGCCATCAGTCAAAAAGCGAACGAAAAAGCGGATTATCGAGTCATTGGTCTTACGATCGAGACGCGACCTGATTGGATCACGTCTAAAGAAATTGTCCGTTTACGAGAGCTTGGGTGTACACGAGTCGAGTTGGGTGTTCAGGCGCTCGATGATGAAATTCTTGCACTCACGAATCGCGGCCACGATGTTGCCGCCACGGTACGTGCCACCGTACTTTTGAAAGCGGCTGGTTTTAAAACCGATTACCATTTTTTGCCTGGACAACCTGGATCGAGCGCCGAAAAAGATGTCCAAATGTTTCACCAGCTTTTTGATGATGCACGTTTTCGTCCGGACATGGTGAAAATTTATCCGTGTGTCGTGTTGCCTTCCGCGGAGTTGGCAGAGTGGCATAAAGAGGGACGTTTCAAGCCTCTTGAAGGCGAAGCACTGGTCGAAGCGATGATCCAGATGAAGACGCGCATTCCCTATTATTGTCGTATTTCACGATTGATTCGTGATTTCCCTTCGACCGAAATTTCAGGAGGGAACATGGTGACGAACCTGCGAGATGTCATTAAGGAGCGAATGAGGGAGCGCGGATTATCTTGTAAGTGTTTGCGTTGTCGTGAAGCGGGTCATCGTCCCTTGGTAGATCCTCAGATGGAGCCGCAGTTTTTTGTTGACCCTTATGAAAACGCAGGCGGAACGGAGTTCTTTTTAAGTATCGAAAATCCGGAACGGACGACCCTCTTCGCGTTTTTACGTTTGCGTCTGCCACATCATGTCTATACAGACGCTGACCCAAAGACACAGCGCATGCTTGAAGAAGTGCGAGGTGCCTTTCTGGAACTCCGAGGGACGGCGATCGTGCGCGAACTTCATACGTATGGGCAGGCGCTACGGGTACAGGATACGCATACGGGCGCAGTGCAACACAAAGGCTATGGTCGTCGTTTGATGCAAGAGGCAGAAAAGATCGCGACAGAGCAGGGCTATAAAAAAATCGCCGTGATTAGCGGGATCGGCGTTCGCGCCTATTATCATGAACTCGGCTATCGTTTACAGGGGACCTACATGGTCAAGTCACTCAAAGCGTAATATGCTCTTCCTATGTTTTTAGATCGTCTTTACGGTATTTTCTCGTTTTTCCTGCATTTTGATCAGGTGCTTGGCAATGTGATCCGCGAATACGGCATTTGGACCCATGCCCTGATCTTCTGCATTATCTTTGGTGAAACGGGCTTAATTATTGCCCCATTCCTACCTGGCGATTCCCTTCTTTTTGCTGCGGGTGCGTTTGCTTCGCGAGGATCGATGAACATTGGTGCGCTTTTGCTTCTCTGTTTTATCGCGGCGGTGATTGGCGATACGGTGAACTACGCCGTCGGTCGTCGTTTGGGCTTACGCGCGTTCGAAGCTATTGAAGGACGTATTTTAAAGCGATCTCACCTTGAAAAAGCGGAGCGTTTTTATCTCAAATATGGTGGGCGAGCCATCATTCTGTCGCGGTTCATGCCTATTATCCGTACGCTTGCGCCATTTCTCGCTGGGGTAAGTCGGATGCCTTATGGACAGTTTATCGGTTATAACATTGCCGGAGGCGCCATTTGGGTGACGTTGTTTTTAGTAGCCGGCTACTTCTTTGGAGCGATCCCGGTCGTGCAACGTAATTTTAGCTTGGTCATTATTGCGATTGTCGCTATTTCTCTTGCCCCGCTCGTGCGTGAGTTTTTATTAGCTCGATTTGCGAAGAAACAGCAATAACCTTCTATGCAGGCACAGGCATTACCTACTCGAAGATTTACTCGAGGCGAATCGTTGTTCTCGTTTATCACCGAACATCTAGATGAGCTTCCTGAAGACAGTATATTAGCAATCGCATCAAAGATCGTCGCGCTTTCTCAGAATCGTTGGCTAGATCGTCCTTTCACGACGGAGGAAGTGAGGGAAGCCTCAGATTGGTCGGTGGAGACCCCATATGCTCAATTGACGCTCGTTGATGGTCACTGGTGTCCAAACGCAGGCATGGATGCTTCAAATGCGGATCACGGTTCTGTGCTCTGGCCGATCGAACTCGAATCGACCACAGACGTTTTGTGTGAACAGTTAAAGACGCATTATGGCTGCCGTAATCTTGGCCTTATTATTACAGATAGTCGCGTGTTCCCGCTCCGACAAGGAGTAACAGCTGTCTCGCTCATGCATGCTGGTTTTCGTGCCTTACGGGACTATCGAGGTGAACCTGATCTTGATGGTCGACCGATGCGCATGACAACCGTGAATGTGGCTGATGCGTTAGCCACGACGGCTGCACTCCTGATGGGAGAAGGGAACGAACAACAGCCTCTTTGTCTGATCTTCGGAGCTCCGGTCGTTTTTTGCGAAGAACGAGCACAAGAATCGCTCTTCATTACTCCAAGAGACGATCTCTTCGCCCCTCTCTATCGCTCCATTTCGGATTTTCCTCTCGTTTGACAGCGAGGAAAATCTCTCGTTAGATAATATCTACTTGTTCCCCTTATCTCTTCTCTATGATGATTCGTTTTGAAACCGAACCAACACCCGTTCCTCCTTCTCCCGCCCCAACCCCAACAGCGCCACCGATCGTTCCTCCCATCACTCCTCCCGTTGCTCCGATCGCCTAACGTAGAAAACAGAGGGATGCATCGCGATGCATCCCTCTTCGCTATGTCTGAACGAGATTTTTTCTTACGCTATCAAAACGTCACGAGTCCAGAGATTCGTTCGTGTCTTGCCGCCTACGCGGATCTGACGCGAGAGATCCAAAGAGGTGTGCCAACGCTGGTGCGCATGCGGCGATTCATGAAGGATCTTCATCATCCTGAAAAAAGATTGAAGGCGGTTCATGTTGCCGGAACTTCCGGCAAGGGGTCAACCGCCACGCTTATGGCTCGCGTTCTCGCAGAGCATAGTTTTTGCGTTGGTCTCACCACGTCTCCGCATCTGCGTGATCTCACCGAACGTATTCAGGTAAATAATGCCTTGATTCCTGTTGATGAACTGACACGTCTGTTACGGCGCTGTTTCGAAATTCTGGCTCGATGGCCCGCCCGTGCGCATGAGCTTCCTCATTATTTCGAACTCATGACCGCGCTCGCATTTCTTTGGTTCGTAGAACAGAAGGTGGAATATACGGTGATAGAAACAGGCTTGGGTGGTCGCTTTGATGCCACCAATGCGTTACGAGCAAAAAATAAAGTAGCCGTCTTTACGCCCATCGATCTTGATCACCAGCGCCTACTTGGCAACACTCGTGCGAAGATCGCCTTAGAAAAATCAGGCATGATGGTTCCTGGAGGAATGGCATGGAGCGCTCCACAGCCGGATGAAGTCAAAAAGGTTCTTGATGAACAGGCGAATCATCAAGACGTAACATTATCCTACACACAAGCAGTTGATCCGCGTACTGTCCGAATGACAAAAAAAGGAACGCAGTTCTCTTATCAAAATGAGAAAGTTCAGTGGCGAGATTTAGAGATGTCCGTTGTGGGTCTCCATCAGGCGCAGAATGCGACTCTTATTTTAGACGTCGTTCAAGCCATCGCTCAAAGAGATGGTTGGACCGTTTCCGAGTCATCCACGCGACAAGCGCTAAAAGAGACGGTTCTTCCCGGTCGTTTTGAGATCCGCTCGCTCGGAGAGCAGACGATCATTCTTGATGTCGCGCACAATCCACAAAAAATACGAAGTCTTCTTGAAACAGTACGCGTACTTTTCCCAAAAATCTCCATCGAACTCATCTTGGGTTTGAGTAGTCTCGATCATGCGGAAGCGATTGTGAACATCGTAAAAGAGTACGAGGCCCGCATTTTTTCTACGGATATCGAAGTAGGGGATCTCTATCAGCGCTACCGTCTTGCGGATGTACAGAAACTACAAGAAGTGATTGAACGAGCAGGTATCCTGCTTGAACCACCCATCACGGATCTGAAGGGCTACCTTCAACAGTCTACTCACAAAAACGACAAAAAAATCACCGTCATCTGCGGCTCCTTTTACCTCGTCTCTCACGCTCTACCCATTTTGGATGAGTTATGTTAAATGTATTGTCGTTAAATAAAAGTAGATCGTTCAACTTGGAGGTCTGAATTTGGATGCAGGCCGAGGAAGAGTCGAGGCTTTTTGTGAAGCGCTATGGAATAGCGTTGAACAAAAAACGCAGGCTCTGACGAAGGGATGCGCCAAATTGAGACCTCCAACTAAGAGGCCGAGTGGCGGAATGGTATACGCAACGGACTCAAAATCCGTGGCCCAAAAGGCGTGTGGGTTCGAGTCCCACCTCGGCCACCAATGCAAAAACGACAGAAGACTGTCGTTTTTGCATAACTGATATTTATTTCCTTGAAAGCCTCTTTAGATTTGAAATCGCCTTCGATGAGATTGTCCGTCTTGCTCAGTTCATTAACGAACTCACTGATAAAAAAGAGACCGACAGGACCAGAGCGTGGTTCTATCGGTGGAAGAGGGATTTCACGGAACGGCGAATTCCGCGAAAATGAGGAGGCCGGGCTCGGCCTCAGGGTGGGCGTGACGAACGCTCGTGACGTCGGGGAGCCGATATGTCGCCAGAACACCCAGTGTGAAGTGGTGGTTCCAACGAGCGACTGCCCCCGCAGAAGCGACGAAGTCCCATTCGCCGCCGTTCTCAGTGTTGAGCGGGCTCGGGAAATTCTCCCCAAGCACACGCCCCATGAGCCCGAAATGACGGTGAGCCCACCAGGTGCTGCGCACCTCCAGTCGGATCGCGTTTTGGGGGAACGTCGCGATCCTGTGATCAAAGGTGGCTCGTACCATAGTCTCGAACATGGGAGACTCGTACCGCAGTCCCACTCCACCCCCTACGTGGATGGCGTCGCCAACGTGCAGGAGCGCGCTGACGGTGAGGAAGAGATGGTTGGAGACTCGGGCACCCACCTCTCCGTTGAAGACCTGTCCGACGACGGGGCGCGTGAGCACGAACTCCGTCTCGGACTCGAGATGCAAGATCCACCAGGGCGGTGCAACCTGCGCATTCGTGTGGTCGTGGGCGTGTGCCGTTCGACCAAAGACGAGGAGAAGGGCCACGATGGCCGAGAGCATGACTACCTTCACGGGCAGCTCCTTAGCTTGAGGCAACGATTTTCCCTTAGCGACACGCGTGGTGCGCCAAGGTGACGCTAAAGATAAGATTGGTTGTTTTCGCTGTCAATTGGGGTCTACTTGACAGCAGATGAGAAAGTGTCATTGAGGATAACCTCACCCGTTAACGTCGCTAGCCCTCCCCGCACAATGTTATTTGTGCACGGTTGTGATATTCTAACCAAGATTCCCCCTGTCATTTTTTTGCTTTTCAGGCGTTCTATGGATCATGGGAGTGAAGAAGCACTTTTGCGCCAAGCTCAAGCCGGCCCTGAAGGGGTTGCGGCTGTTTATGATGCCTATGCTGACCGCATTTACGGTTTTTGTTTAAAACGATGCGGGCATCGAGAGACGGCCGAAGACCTCACGTCTAAAGTTTTTATGAAATTCATGGAGCACGTTCCCCGCATCAATTGGCAGGGGGTGTCTCTCGGGGCATGGCTCTTTCGGGTCGCCTCTAACCTCATGATCGACCATTGGCGGGCTCAGAGTGTGCGGATGGATACCCCAATCGATGATGACGAAGAGCCGATCGACCTGCCTGCTCGCGGTCCACTGCCTGACACCTTTGCGGAACTGGCTCTTGAGAAAGAAAAACTCCTTACGGTTCTGAAACAACTTTCCCCTCGAGATCAGGAAGTGCTCGACTTACGTTTTTT
>CAYHTN010000055.1:0-8146 GCA_964359565.1 uncultured Gammaproteobacteria bacterium | reverse complement strand
ATGCGCTCGAAATCGATGCGCGCGGACTCGATGAAGCTGATCGACAAGCGCTCCGTGCCCTCATGGAAAAATTCAACGGTGGCCCCGTCGGACTCAGCTCGATCGCAGCAGCCATTGCCGAAGAAGTGGAGACGGTTGAGGAAGTGATCGAACCATTTTTACTGCAAGAAGGGTTTATCGCACGGACTCCTCGCGGACGGATGGCGACTGATGCCGCCTATCTTCATCTCGGCTTCACGCCACCCACACGCCAAGGTATACTGGACATATCTTCATGAGCATTCCTCTTCTCTGGTTTCTCCTCGCGTGGTTTATCCTGGTCGCAGTCTTTGGATTCATGACGTTTCTTACTGTCGCCACCACCCTTCGATTTGGTCTTTCTTGCGCAGCAACATATGTCTATACAGGTTTGTTTGGGCTCGTGGCCGGAGGCGTCCTCGTGAGTATGTGGGGCTACCTTTTGACGGTTGATTGGTCGCAATCCGTGAATCTTTTTAGCACAAGCCTCATCGGCTTTTAACGACCATGCTTGATCTTCATCATCTTCCTAACCCGGTACCAGACGAAGAGCTCGTATATTTTTTACGTCGGCATCCGATCACACTTCTGAGCCTTTTGATAGGGTATGTTCTTTTAATTGCGCTTCCGATTTTCGCATGGTCCTATCTCCTTCGCTTTCAACCTGAGCTGATTCAGGATGAAGTTTCTCGTACCGTGATTCTTCTCAGCGGCTCTATTTTCTTTCTATTTGCATGGCTCTTTTTGTTCCAAGCCTTTCTCGATTACTACCTCGATACCTGGATCGTGACCACGCGACGTATTTTAAATATCGAACAAACAGGACTTTTTGGTCGCACCGTATCAGAGCTTCGTCTCTATCGCATTCAAGATGTGACTGCGACCGTAAATGGGATCGTTGGAACCTTCTTTAACTACGGTGAAGTCGAAATTCAGACCGCGGGCGAGCATACTCGTTTCCTGTTCGAACAAATCCCCGGTCCAAATAACATTGCAAAAACAATTCTTGAACTTTCCGAAAAAGATCGGGAAGAACATCTAGATTCCGCCGTTGAAGAATTTGGATTAGCCGATAAAAAGAAGAAGGTGGCAAAAGAAGTCGTTCGTCACGACGATCAAATCTAAAAAAGATTCGGCTCCCATCTTTAGTGATGCGAGCCGTGTAGGAGCTGACCTCTCTGCAACGTACAGAGGGTTTTTGATGCGCCGCTCTAGCGCCAGCGACGACCACAGCAGCCTCCTTGCCATCCACCTCCCCAGCCGGGAGCGTAGCTAGGAGAAGCATAGTAGACAGGCGGTATGAATCCGGGAGAGAGGCTATAACCGCCCGAGGGAGAGAAATAGACGGGGCGTCCACCGCCGAACGTCTGCGGATAGATGAGTCCCCCTCCACCATAGTAAGCAGGGTATCCGTAGCCGTAGTAGGGCGCCCCGTTCCAGATCGGCTGGTAACGGGGCACGATACAGCCCCCAAAAGCGCAAGACAGGACGAGGACGAAGAAGGTCGAGCCGAGAACGTACAGCGTGCGCATAATGCACCTCCGGGTGTTGAGGACCTGTTTCTTTGGTGTACCGTAGGAACCAAGAAACCGCAACTTTCCCTAGAAAATAGCCGGCTCTGTTTCAAAAAATCAACGAGTGATTCTCTAAAAAAGAGTCCCGTTCACGATGTCTGTATCGGACGGGAGGAAGAGGGTTAGTGGTAGCGGAAATTCGGAACGTGCTCCGCCAATTGCGCGACTTGTGCAGAGAAGTCGAGCGACAGAACATACTCACCTTGATGGGCGCCCCTGACCGCTACGAGCTGCCCACACCGTCTCCCCCCGTTGTATCGGTAGGGATTTTCGGACGGTTGGTTGATATACCACACGATGCGCTCCGCGTAGTACCGCTCTGCTACGGTTCGAGGGTGCAGGAGAGCATCGCGAGCAGCACGCACGTTCTCGTCCTCGCGGTAGAGGAGCGAAAACGACTCACTTGTTCGCTCACCGAGATAGGCGGTTTGGTTGAAGAACGCCAGGGTCTCGTTGGTGAAGTAGAACTCTTCACCAACATCTGCACAATAACTTACCAGCGCTGTGAGTTCCGAGGCGCTGTACTCAGAACGAGCGGTGACCATCCGCGCGAGGGCGATGTGCGTCGCCTCATGGACGAGGACCGCCTCGACGTCGGCGTCGGACATCCGAGCGATCCCATTCGCACAGAAGGCGAGCCTACCGAACACGACCTCGTAGAAGGCCAGGCAGCCCTGCGACTGATGGTCGGGGTCGGACTCGCGCAGAGGGATGCTCGTACCGATCTCCGAGATCGCTTGACGGACCTCACGCCAGGCCCAGAGACCGTAGGGCGTCGGACGAGCCAGAAGACGATCGCGCGCCTCGTAAATCCGCCTGGCCTCGACTACGTTTACGACCTCGCGCGAGGTCGAAATATATTCAGTCAGCGCCGGAACGCTCGTAGCCAGGGCGCTGTACGTCTGGATTTCCTGAGACGAAGGACGTTCGGCCAGAGCCATCCAGACGGGACGCCGCGGTGTGGGCATCCGTTCAGAGCGACGCTGCTCCCGGTCGTTGCGATCGGGAGCAGGAGCCGGCACCGGTGCAGGCGTCGGAGAGGGTTGGACGTCGCCCGTAGGCGGCGTCATGACCGGTGGAGGCGTGGGCAGCGAGGCTTCCGCCTGCGCCTCCTGGTAGAGTTGGTACATCGCGACTGCCCCAGAAACAAAGCAGCACGCTCCGAACCCGAGGAGAAAAATGATGATCAACACGACGGTTCCGCATCCAACCCCGCTCTTCTGAACACGTCTCTTGGCTGGCATAGCCATCCCTCCCGGTTAAAGGTTGTGAGGTCTCCAGAGCAGAGCCTGCTTTGGAAACGGCCTACTCTATCCCGGTTTGTATCAAAATGTCAACCGTTTTTTGAAAGCGTTTGAGGAACTAAAAAGCAATCCCTTTCTGGGTACAAATCTGTGCATAAGTTGTGAGGGCGGGTGGATTCCCAAACACTAGATCTTGTGGTTAAATTTAAATCCAACCACAACATGTAGTGGTTCCAGTGTTTTCTCCTGGGAACCTCCCGTACCCTCTCCTTGAGAAAATACGCTCTTTATTCGTCACTCTTCTATGGGCAAAATCCACCACATCAAAAAGCGCGACGGTCGTATCACCGAGTTTACCCCCGGTAAGATCACGATCGCCGTTCAAAAAGCCTTCGTTGCCGTTCGCGGCGGGATCGATCCAGAACCTCTTCAAACCATCACCGACGAGGTTACCGTTCGGCTTGAAGAAGCGTTTAGCGAAACTGTCATCTCGATCGAAGACGTCCAAAACTACGTTGAGCGCGTGCTCATGGAGAAGGGCTTTTTTGATGTCGCCAAAGACTACATTTTATACCGTTACGAACACACCAAGCTCCGCGCCCAACAACCACAGACATTCCACATCTCCGTCGTAAAGCGTTCGGGAGCAACCGAAGCGTTTTCGATCGCCAAGATCCGAAATACGCTTGAACAAGTTGCAAGAAACGCCGGGGGAAGCGTCGATATCGAGACGATTGCTCAACAGTGCGCCCAAGACGTCTATGACGGCATGAAAACGAGTGATATCGCCCAAGCGTTGATTCTCACCACCCGCGCGTTTATCGAACGCGACCCGGCCTACTCACACATGGCAAGCCGCTTGCTTGCCCATAAAGTTTACAAAGAAGCGTTCGGAAGCTCAGTCGATTTTACGATTCTTGATCAGGGCTACCGTGACGCGTTTATTCGCAACATCAAAACGTTATCGAGTCTCAAAAAACTGGATCCACAGATGGAGAAGTTCGACTTGGAACGGGTGGCGGCAGCTCTTAAACCCGAACGCGATGACATCTTCATGTTTCTTGGGATGCAGACCGTCGCCGATCGTTACTTTTTGAACCATCCCGAAACCAAACAAACGCTCGAGACCCCTCAAGCATTCTGGATGCGTGTTGCCATGGGACTTGCTCTGAACGAAACACGCGGACTTCGCGAAGAAACGGCTATTCGTTTTTACGAGTTGATCACGACACTTCGTTTCGTCCCTTCAACGCCCACGCTCTTTCACGCGGGGACATCACATCCACAGCTCTCATCCTGCTATCTCACAACGGTGATGGATTCGCTGGATCATATCTTCAAGTGCTTGTCTGATAACGCGCAACTTTCGAAATGGTCCGGCGGTCTTGGAAATGACTGGACCAATCTGCGCGGTACCGGAGCCCGTATCAAAGGAACTGGCGTTGAAAGCCAAGGCATTATCCCCTTCCTCAAGGTTGCGAACGATACGACCGCTGCCATCAACCGTTCTGGACGCCGCCGTGGTGCCACCTGTGCCTACCTCGAGACCTGGCACTACGACATCGAAGACTTCCTGGAACTCCGCAAAAATACGGGTGATGAACGTCGTCGTACGCATGATATGGATACCGCCAACTGGATTCCTGACCTGTTCATGAAGCGCGTTCGAGCGGATAAAGAATGGACGCTCTTTTCTCCAGACGATGTCCCGGATCTCCACCATATCTATGGGAAGAAATTCGAAGAGCAATACGAAAACTACGAGCGCCTAGCCGAAGAAGGCAAGATCCGTTTACATCGTAAAGTGAAAGCCCGTGATCTTTGGAAGAAAATGCTTGGTATGCTGTTTGAAACGGGTCATCCGTGGATCACCTGGAAAGACCCGTGTAACGTACGCTCGCCTCAAGATCATGTCGGTGTCATTCATAGCTCGAATTTGTGTACCGAAATCACCCTCAACACCTCCGAGGAAGAAACTGCTGTCTGTAATCTAGGATCCATCAATATCGGTCGCCACGTGCATGATGGGCGCCTAGACTTAGCCATGCTCAAAGAGAGCGCGACCCTCGCGATGCGCATGCTCGACAACGTCATCGATGTAAACTTCTATCCAACCGTCGAAGCGCAGCGTTCTAACTTCCGTCATCGTCCGGTTGGTCTCGGCATCATGGGGTTTCAAGATGCGCTCTATGGTCTGAATATCAACTTCGCCTCCGAAGCCTGTGTGAAGTTCGCGGATGAAAGTATGGAAGCGGTCTCGTACTACGCTATTCTCGCCTCCACCGAACTCGCCAAAGAGCGTGGCACCTATGCGTCCTACGAAGGATCAAAATGGGACCGAGGGATCTTGCCACTCGATACCATTGATCTGCTCGAACAAGAGCGCGGTGAACGTATCGACGTGTCTCGAAGCTCGACTCTGGACTGGTCCGTCGTTCGCAGCGCCATCAAAAAGCACGGCATGCGTAATTCCAACTGCTTAGCGATCGCCCCAACCGCCACCATTTCGAACATCTCCGGTTGCACTCCTTCGATCGAGCCGATCTACAAGAACCTCTACGTTAAAGCTAACCAATTCGGAGATTTCATCGTCATCAACGGCGCTCTCGTCGACGATCTCAAAGCGCTGAATCTCTGGGATGAGTCCATGCTGAAGAAAATCAAATACTACGATGGAAACATCGCTGAAATCGAAGACGTCCCCACCAACCTTCGCGAAAAGTACAAAGAGACATTCGACATCGAACCGCAATGGCTCATTCGTGCCGCCGCGGCTCGTGGCAAATGGATGGATCAGAGCCAAGCGCTTAACATCTTCTATAAAGGCTCCTCCGGTAAAGAAATCAATGACATCTATTTGTATGCCTGGGAAATGGGCGTGAAGACAACCTATTATCTCCGCACCCTCGCCGCCTCTCAGGTCGAGAAATCGACGGTCAGCACCGCGGAATTCGGGTCTACCCACAAGCGTGCAACGAGTAAGTCCGGCGACACCGCTCCCATAAATATGGCCACACATGATGTTATGCCTTCTCCGGTTGCCTCTCCTCAAGGACCGCTCCCGCCTCCCTCTCCAACCGTCATGGTAGACGGAAAAGAAGTGAAGCTCTGCAAAATTAATGACCCGACCTGCGAAGCGTGTCAGTAGTCTTTAGTCTTTTGTTCGCTCTTTGTCTCTCCTCTCCGACCTCCTATGCCGATTACCCCCACCACCGAACGTGTGAGCGTGAACTACCGACGTATCATCAATGGCCATGATGCTGATGTGGTCCAGCTCTATCCCATGCGCCATACTTTTGCCTGGGATTGCTATAACGTAAGCAACGCCAATCACTGGCTCCCGACAGAGATCAACATGCAAAAAGATGTCGAGCAGTGGCGCTCAAAAGACGTCCTGACCGACGATGAACGTCGTGCCTTCAAGACCGTACTTGGATTCTTCACGACGGCTGACTCAATCGCAGCAAACAATCTCGTTCTCGCGACCTACAAGCACATCACCTCCCCCGAATGCCGTCTGTATCTCCTCCGTCAGGCCTACGAAGAAGCCATTCACACCCACGCGTATCAATATATCGTTGAATCTCTTGCTCTCGATGGAGGTGAGATCTTCAATATGTATCGCGAGGTTGAAAGTATCTACAACAAAGACAGTTTTATCTTGAGCTTTAACGACGGCATCTTTGATTCAAGCTTCAAAACCGGAACATTCACACAGGATCAGAAGTTTCTTGAAAACATGATCGTGTTTTCGCTCATCATGGAAGGAATCTTCTTCTATAGCTCCTTCGCGGTCATTCTTGGCTTCAAACGACAGAATAAGCTCGTGGGTTCTGCCGAACAGATCGAATACATCATGCGTGACGAATCTCAGCATCTGAACTTTGGGATCGAGATGATTAACACGATCAAACAGGAACAGCCTGAATTATGGACGCCGGAATTCCAACAACAGATCATCGAGCTGGTGAAAAAAGCCGCGCAGCTTGAATATACGTTCGCGGACACCGCGTTTCCAAAAGGAATCTTTGGCATGAATGCCCAAAGTTTCCGCCAATATATCGAGTACATCGCCGATCGTCGCTTAGAACGCATCGGTCTTCCGGCACAATTTAAAGTCGCGAATCCATTTCCGTGGATGAGTGAAACCATCGATCTGAGCAAAGAAAAGAACTTCTTCGAAACACGCGTGACCGAATATAAAGTTGGTGGAGCGCTCGAATGGTAGAACGAAAAATAAGTAGGACACGGCGTGCCGTGTCCTACTTATTTTTCTGAATTCCCTCTCTTAACTTCTTAAGATTTGTTTCGACCCTCACTCGCTCACGGAGTCCCTGCTGCTCGGCGTTGATCGCCGCGCATTCTTCCATTAACGGCGCTGAGGCTCGGGTTTGATATCCTAGCTCCTATTTGTTTTATGCTTTGCGAAAAAATGTTTTTAGCTCAGGGTACCAAACCTTTTTGATGAGTTGCTTGAGCTGATCTCGTAGTCTCTCTTCCTGGAGAGCAGAGGCAATCACTCCCCGCAACGCATCCTGTAGCTCAAGACGAGCTTCTTTGGTAGAACCTTGATTTTGGTCTTTTGCTTCAAGAACCTCTGCAAATATTCGGGGATAATCTGCAGCGGCAAGAATCGTATCTCGATGCGCTCGGATAGACTGAGTGATAAATGCGCGAATACGCTCATCGGTATCGAGACTCATAGGGACCTCAAGAGTCGCCCAACGATTCCAAAATACTTTTCCTTCACCATTTAACGCATACTTCTTACACAACGCGTCATAATTTAACCCCGCTTCTTTAAAGGCTTCTCGTAGGCTCTTCGCCTCTTCCTCATCAATGACCGTTTTCTGAAGCTTGAAGATCTCTGGATCGATGATTCCCATAGAGATAAGCACGTACTCTCCGATGGTATTGAGAAATGCGTGCTCTAGCTGCTTTGATCCTCCCTCTCTCGCACGCGCAAAAGAACTCGCAAATCGTTTTTGCATCCGGTCAGAAATCGCGAAAGATACTTTTCCTAACACGATATACTCCGTTAAAAAATCTTGTAATAATGGTTGACTACCAAGCGTCGTCTTTCCTTCTTCAGCCGTGAGAACAACTGTGAGGGCGCATTCTAATAAACCAATATTTTCTTTTGCGATGTCAATAACGGTAAGCGCGTCTCTAATTTCTCGCCTTCGTTGTAATAAGCCTTTGTCCGAGCGCTTCCGCATTTCTGTTTCAACAAGGGCGAGCTCATCCGTTAATTCTTTTGGTGAAAAGTAAGCACGGCTAAATGTCTCATAAGGAATTTTGAGAGGCTCA
>CAYHTN010000054.1:0-8222 GCA_964359565.1 uncultured Gammaproteobacteria bacterium | reverse complement strand
CCAAGCGAAGCGATCTGTAAAAGGTCATGTCGTGAAGGCTTTCCCCAGCTCCCCTCCAAAAGCTCTTCGACGAGGAGAACGTTCTCTTCCATTTCCAACACAGACGCCGGAATTTGATTATGAATAATCTTCAACTCTGAAGGGCGCAGGTCCAGCTTAATGATACTCCTTAACACAGCATCTCGTTCAGCATATCTTTTTTTACGATCTGCATCACTTTCCTCGATCAGACCTCCAGAGAGGGCTTGGTATTGGTCAGTAAGCTCTTGCGCTTTCGCGAGTTGCTCAGTGAAGCGCTTCCCTTGTTCTGACCCTCGTTGACCTTCGTTCTTCATAGCGTGTAAAAAGGAATTATTTCGCCTGCCTCACGGCTGGATATCCTCCTGAAAGAATAAAGCACGCTCCCAGGAGCGTCAACGCGCTGAGTCCATCAGGGATGGAAGGACGAGAATACTTTGATTATTGGAAGGCATTCGGAGAATGGACGGTGGTCGGATATAAGGGAACTAGAAAGTTAGTTCATGTTACGCGGGAACTTGTGAATCTTTTTAATAAACTCTTTCACGCTCCTCTTGTCACCTGCTTCCAGCTCTCCAAGCCGGGCATAAGTCCCCCGTCCGCATACCGTATCAATACGTCTCTGCAAAGAAACCAACGCCATTGGATCATTCATGCGAGCTTTACGCAATAAAGGCAAAAGCTCTTGCTCACCGCAGTGCTTGAGGAGAAGATGAAGAGCGATATGCGGGTAATAGGCGGGGATATTTATGTCAGGGGTTAACTCAGATGCCTCCTGCTTCGCCCAGGCAATAATCGCCGCCGTTTTTGTTCCTGGAGCCTGATATGCATGTGACGCATGTTCCATAAAAAATCGAAACTGCTCATACTGCTCCAGTCCGACTTCCAAGAGATTCTGTACGACCAATCCATCACGGTAGCCCGGCCAAGAGATCCCTTGGGCATTTTCCGCAAAGCGACGACCGGAAGACGCATATAAAACAGAAAAAGCGGACGCCGCTTGATCGATGCGTTGTGCGTCCGGCTTTAATCTCACATATCCAATATGAATAGGAAGACGGACATTGCCTTGATCAATGGTCTGCACATACGAGGAAGCAAGACGTGATCCATAAGTGAGTCGGTCAAACAATGAGGCAGGAGTTCGACCGTACAATTTTTCTGCACTGCCAGAGGGTAGAAAATCTTCCCAGTCGTCATCGTCATTACTCCAAAATTCTGAGTCTTGACGCAACCTATCCTCCACGCGCCGACGAGCCGCCTCCACCCACTGTTGTTTTTTTGCATGGATAGCCCGTACCAACAATTGCTGATATATCTGGTCGCCCGCATACTCCTGTCTTACCCGCTCCTCTAACGCCAGTGCCTGCATCTCAAGAGCAATCGAACGATCATAATATTCCCCAACCAGAGGAGAGACTGTAAAATCTTTTGTGTAAGTGGGTATCATGTCCCCACATATGCCATCATCCAAAGCCCCCTCATTCCTGTCGTTTGAGGAGTACCAAGAAAAAGTGAAAAATCTCAAAACATCTGCGGACGTCACCGCCTTCGCCAAAGACCTCATCGCTCCTGTCCTTCAAGGCATGCTCGAAGCTGAGATGTCGGAACACCTCGGATATGAAAAACATGACCCCAAAGGCAAACGTACGGGAAACAACCGGAATGGGTATTCTGTGAAGAATCTCCGCACGAGTTTTGGCCCTGCTGCTCTCGAGATCCCTCGTGACCGAAACGGCACCTTTGACCCGAAGGTTGTGCCCAAGTATGCGACCGTCCAATCTGATGTGGAGGAAAAGATCATCGCCATGTACGCGAATGGGATGACCACAAGAGATATCAACGCCTATATGGCAGAAATCTATGGTATCGACATATCAGCAGCCATGGTCTCCTCCATCACCGACAAAGTCCTCCCGCTCGTCCACGAATGGCAGACAAGGCCGCTATCCGCTCTGTATCCGATCCTATATCTAGACGGTATCCACTTCAAAGTCCGCCAGGACGGGAGAATCGTGACGAAGTGTGCCCTCATCATTCTCGGTATCAACGAACAAGGAATGAAAGAGATACTGGGCATCTGGATCAACGAAACGGAAGGGGCGAAGTTCTGGATGCAGGTTCTAAATGAGATCAAACATCGTGGCGTCGAGGACATTCTCATCACCTGTACCGACGGCCTTACGGGATTCGATGAAGCGATTCATGCGATCTATCCTGATACCCAGATCCAGCAGTGCATCGTGCATCAACTAAGGAACACGCTGAAGTACATTCCGCACAAGAAAAAGGAGGCGGTGGCACAGGCACTCAAAGCCATCTACACAGCACCGACGGAAGAAGCAGGACTTCGAGCCCTTGATGCCGTCAAACAACAATTTCCAGAGTATGCGCTCTATCTAAAATCTTGGGAAACAAAGTGGCCGCTCCTGTCTCCCTTCTTCCAGTATCCTGCCGAGATCCGAAAGATCATCTACACAACGAACGCCATCGAAGGATTGAATCGTCAGTTCCGCAAAGTCACAAAAACGACGACGATCTTCCCTCACGATGAAGCACTCGCAAAACTGCTCTTCCTTGCCGCCGAGGACATCTCCAAGAAATGGACGATGCCGGTCTTCAACTGGGGAACGATCGTGGCAGAGCTCGCCATCTTATTTCCAGAGAAGTCAGATCTCCTTATTCATGACTAATTAATGCCACTTACACAAAAGGGCTTGCACTCCCACCCCAAAGGCGTATCTTATGGAAAAGCTCGCCAACCATGTCTCGAAAACGAGTATGGTTGTCCCTCTAAAAAACTGTTCATGAGGTGGGGTGGATCCTACACCTTTGTAGTTATTCATATTCAAACAAGAAAAGTCTGACACGTTTGAAGGAAAAATTCTACACCTTTCTCTCCTCAACGAAGATACTCACTTATTCAAGCGGATATTTCCGTGGTAGGGGCTCGTGATGAACGTTAAGACTCAATGCTTACAAGAAGGTCATTATCCAATGTCGATGACCCGTGGAAGAATGTCATGATCTAGCGTTCTGGGTAGACTGAAACCAGGCAACAAGTTGTTCATTTTCTATCGTACATCTCTTTGCGGTATATGACGTTATCATCGAAAAACCAGCCTACAAGCTGCTCTTGTTTAAGAGTAACTGGATGCTGATGTTTATTATCGTGGTAAATTTTACAAGCTTTATAGTCGCTTATTGATCGATTGCTATTCTCGCATAATACTTGTGATCGCTTCTCCTCCTCTTCTTGTTCGGGTGTAAGAGCTATTAAGAAGTATCGCCAAGCGCCAATATTCATTATTGGTCCATTCCACATCGATTCTTCAACGACTTGATAATAGTAGTTTTTTTCTTTAAACGTACACATTCCATCTAGCGGACCATCATAATATCCGTTGTAATACAACATCGTTATCTCATTACTTGGTATTTCCGGGAGAGAGGAGAGAGCGGCTTCGGTACATAAATCCTCTGAATTATTTATGATGAACATACTGATTCTTCTATAAAATTAGACACTGGCTTTTAGCACTCCTTCGATCTCTAGGACGTATCTCTCCCAGTCTTTGTTTGTTGTATCAATCATGATTGACGGAAGCGTCGTTGTTCGTTGTAGCTGCTTCAGCTGCTCTTGTTGCTCTGTATAGTAAATAGTCTTTTCCTCAAGGGTACCTTGCACGCCTTTTTTCCATTGATCCTTTCGGTAGCTCATTGCCTCCTCTATGCGCGCTTTGATGCTGTCTGCGTCTATCGTAAGTAGTACGATAAGTACTTCACCAAGTTCGCATAGACCGTCTTCAATAACAGAAAACTCCTTCAATGATGTGTGAGCTCTAAAAGCGTGTGTTAAGTGAAAGCGATCGATAATCAAGTATTCAGCCGTCTCTTTCTGAAATTCTACGAGAAGTTTTCTTAAATGGTCGATTGCAACCGCTGGATCTCGATTTTCAATCAAGGGCATGAGCGTGTCGCCCTCTGTAACGATTTTTGAGTTCGGAAGTCTATCTACGAGCATACGTTCAAGCGTTGTCTTTCCTGAGCTCGCAATGCCTTCAAAGATGATTAACTTCATACATTGACCATGCTAACACGGGGGTAAATCATTTAGAAATGCATGAAAAGTTCCATTCCTCCCTTCCCCCAACAAGAATAACTGCTTGTTCTAGTGAATATCCTTATGGCAGGGGCTCGTGCAATAAGCGTTAGTATTTCGCCTTAGGAAGGCCTTTTATCTCAACATAATCATCTTCCCCAGCGCGTTCAATTGGAGGTGTCTGTAATGAGAGAAAAAATAACGTGCCTGGACCGTACCCCGTACACTAGACACACTTTCTCGATTTGTCCCATCATATGTCATATATGGGAAAGCATGTCGACAAAGCCTTGAAGGAAGAGATCTTGCTCGCCATCAAAAATGGCACCAGGGTCTCTGAGATGTCAGCAAAACATGATGTTTCAGGTCCAACGATATACGGCTGGATGAAAGCCCAGTCGGACAACACAGGCACATCGTCGCTTGAGATCGCGAAGCTCCGCAAAGAAAATCAAGATCTCAAGGAAATCATCGGATGGTTCGCGCTTGAAAAGAAGCGTGCGGAAAAAAATACACGAAGCACGTAGTCGTATGGATACAACCAAACAGACAAAAGTGGCTCTCGCAAAGAAGCTTGGCATTGCGCGTTCAAGTTTGTACTACAAACCGAAACGAACAGCGTCCGATGAAGAGCTGCGTCGGAAAGTCGTCTCCGTCATGACCGAACATCCTGCATACGGTCATCGTCGTATCGCGATGGCGCTTGAGCTCAACAAGAAGTCCATCTCTCGCATCATGAAGAAGCATGTGCAAAGCAAATATTATGTTGATGCCTTGAGCGAGAATACGAAGCGAGGGTTACGGCAGAAGGTACGACGTGGAGAATTTCCTGGCACAGCTCCCCTTGGTTATCAGAACGATGTCAGAATCAAAAGCATTGTCGTTGATCGCAAGCGATCGGTGATCGTACGGAAAGCTTTTGAAATGTATGCCGAGAATAAAAGCCGCCTGGAAGATATCTCAGACTTTTTAGCGGATCACGGCGTTGTTTCAAGTGGAGGTAATAAGCGGAGCCGTGACCAGATGTCTTTTCTTCTCAGCAATCCTTTTTACTACGGTTATTTCAAGTACGGTGGAGAATTACATGAAGGAAAGCATCCTCCGATTATCACGAAGAAGCTTTTCGATAAGGTACAGTGGGTACTAAAGGAACGAAGTCATCCGGGGCACACCGTCACAGAGGAGCCAAGAGTGTTGTGCGGCCTCCTTCGCTGTGGAACCTGCCAGATGATGATAACCGGAGAAAAGCGCGTCAAAAAACAACAAAATGGAAAAACACACACCTATACCTACTATCACTGCTCAAAGAAATCGAAAAAGATCGCGTGTGATGAGCCGTGTATTCGTGAGGAAGAATTGGATGAGCAGATCTCGAAGCTTGTACGACAACACTTCTTGCCACCAGATTGGGCAAAAGAGCTTCTCGTCATGATCGAGAAAGATGTGAAAGAAGGATCAGCTTCTCAATCTACCCTCACAGAAACGACACGAACAAGTGTTCGTGAGATCAAACTCAGACTTGAGCGGCTTCTCGATACCTTTTTGGATCAAGATATTGAGCGAGAAGCCTATCTTGAAAAGAAAGCGGATCTGATGAGTCAGAAGAAGTCGCTGGAAGAAAAAACGAGCCGTCTCGGACGAGAGCAATTGGCTTGGGTCGAACCGATGCAAAAGTGGATAGAACAGGCTCAAAATATGGAAAATATCGCACAGGACCACAACCTTTTCGCCAAAAAGGTTGCCGCCAAAGAAATCTTTGGCTCGAACCTCTTGCTCACGCAAAAAAACGTGGTGGTGGGGTCTCCCCAAAACGTGGTGGCGGAAAACGTGGTGAACGTGGTGGATCCGTCCGAAAACGTGGTGGTGATTGAAAAAAACGTTGTGGAAAACGTGGTGGGTGGTGGTGTAAAACGACACTGGGTTGCCCTTCAAGCTATCAATATTTTGGTTAACGAAAGACCACGCCGTGAGGCGTGGCCGTTCCTGGCTCCGAGACTTGGATTCGAACCAAGATACACTGCTCCAGAGGCAGTAGTCCTACCATTAGACGATCTCGGAATAAGCAGCAAAAGTGTATGTCAGCAACCACTGAACGTCAATAATCTTGAATAACAAAAGCCCCGCCTTTGGGAAGACGGGGTCGTTCAAAATTTCTACACAATCTCTAACGTCCGTTACCCGTTGGAGCATGTGGCAATGTATTACGGAACGCGCCATCATCCGTACCAGATGCATGATCTTGGCGTGGAGCGTCTGGACGGACTTCTCCATCAGGCATATCACCGGTATCCATCACATCTGAGGAGCCGCCATCTTGAGAACGACATTCATAACGGAGAGTCTCCAACATGCGCTGCATATCATCCAGGCGCGCCTGGACAGCCATCACATCTTCACGGGTAGCCGCAACAACACGTCCACGGGTATTAGCTGGCGGCATCGCTCCATCACGTGCCTGGACCACAGAGTAGCCGATCGTCCCCGTCAAAACGACAGCGAGACCTGTAACAATGGCTGCGGACCAAACATGCGTCACACCTCGTGCTGCATGAAGGGCATGATGGTCACGCAAGTGTGACGTCTGACCGACATATCGAACACGACAAGCGTGACCGCACCCCCCATGGCCACAGGTGTTTCCGGACATGACCGGCCCCTCAGGCTCAGGTGATGAAGCAGCGCGAGCGGATCCCACTCGACGTACGCCACGTTTTGCTTTTTTCTCCTCCGCCATACAAAGATCAAAAATGAGTTATAGGTGTTTGATAAGAAAAGTATATCACATAGGTATACGAAGGCCAAACCGGTTTGGGAATTGACGATCAAGGCTCCCTTCGTTATGATCATCCCACTTGAAAAAGATTGGACGGCTAGCTCAGTTGGTTAGAGCGTCACATTGACATTGTGAAGGTCAGAGGTTCGACTCCTCTGCCGTCCACCACGTAAAAACCCGCGATCACCGCGGGTTTTTACGTGCCCTGCTCTACGCGTTCCTGTAAGCGTCGTAACCGTTCTACCAATGCTCGTGTGGCAGAAAGCTCAGCCACCGCACGTTCACGACCCCCTTCAATCCAATAGGGATATCTTCCGCTATCATGACCACTGATGGAATCCAGATACATCGATGCACGCTCCTCAGCTGCCACGATATATCCTGGAAAAAATTGTCTCAAGGAGAGGATATTCTGAGAAGAAAAAAATGGTAACAGCGTTTCAAAAATATCCGTATGATCAAGCACGATGTCACGATACACCCCTTCTCGGGAGAGACGGTACACAGGAATGATGCGCTCTATAGACTCAACCGCCGCTCGGGGATCATGTCCTTCTAACGCAGCTTCATAGGCACCCTCCACATCTCCACTCAACTCTTCTAACTGAACAGCTCGTCGAAAATCGTGTCCACCCAATGCTTCTTCGGCTGCATCACAGAGCGGTTGAGAGGCTTCATTCATCGCCTCCGCCAAGACCTCATCATCCTCAACGCTTCCCTGATGCAACCGTAACATCTCACGCATCCTCATCTCGAACTCCCTCACAAACAGATCCGGCCTCCCTAAAAATCGATCAAGTTCATGCGTCATCATCATGTTCTCTACCTCCGTCTGTGCCGTCATAGCGACGGTGTAATGGTCCCTGATCGGCCCCGCCTCTCCACCATTATCCGGAAGGACCTGGTCTCGGGCATCCTCAGATTCAGAAGAGTGATGATGTACGAGCCGCTCACCTGCCAGAGCCATTCCCGCGAGAAGCACTCCGCGCGCAAGCCTGGACGATTTCGTTGGAGGAGGATTTTTTCTTGCAAAAGGATTTTCAGCGAAGGGCATAAAAGACATGCGCAGGATACCAGGAATGCAGATGAATACCAAAACCCCACCAACAGGCGGGGTTGATTTGACTCCAGAAAAGTGACCGTTAGCTCTTATTGTCATCCGTTAAAGCACTTACGTATCTGATGAAGCTTCGAGGCTTTCACCAAACCGTTTAAGTGCCGCTTCTGAACATGGTTCAGAAATCGACCTTAGGTTATCGTTCTGGCCAGAGGCCAAGAACTGATGCTCCCTAGAAAGGAGGTGATCCATCCGCAGCTTCCGCTACGGAT
>CAYHTN010000053.1:0-8440 GCA_964359565.1 uncultured Gammaproteobacteria bacterium | reverse complement strand
GCCGACCGAGGAAACCCCGGGAGAAGCGCAGCGCATCCCGGGGAGGAGGTCATTTTCTTTCTGCACGCTCGTTAGCATACAGACGTCTTTCCTTATGCCTTCTCCTCTCGTTTCTCGTCTTTCGCCCGGATCAATTACCTTTTTTACGGGACCGATGTTTTCTGGGAAAACACTAGAACTCGTGAGACATCTGCAAATCTTCCAAGAACAGAAGATCCCTACGATTTGTTTGCAGCCCAGTTTTGATACGCGGACGCCAACGATTCAATCGAAATCAGGACTTCTTCTTGCTTCAACGCTCGTAGATGTCACTAACCTTGAACGCATTCGTGAGCTCATGAACGATAAGTTCGTCATCGGGATCGATGAAGTGCAATTTTTTACGGTTGATCTCATTCCCCTGCTAGAAGCAGAGCTTCACAAAGGAAAAACGATCCTCGTGGCCGGATTAGATACCGATTTTCGCGCCAAGATGTTCCCGGTTTCCCAAGCGCTCATGGCCTTGCCCGAAACGATCGTCGAACGATCCCGTTCTGTGTGCAGCGTCTGTCGTCGTTACAACGCCTCACGGTCACAGCGACTGCGTAATGGCGAGCCTGTCCCTCCAAATGAATCCTCTGCCGTTATCGAAGGATCAGAAACAGCGATGACGTACGAAGCACGCTGTTTAGAGCATCACGTGATTTAGATAAAAGCACTGCTCAAAATTTTGTAAAAAAAGAGGACCCTGGGTTCATCTGGCGGAGCTCGAGAGGTGAGCGTCGCGATGGACTCTGGGTCGGTGAGTGGAGAGGGGCGATTCTTACGTCGCCCGGGGGAGAGGCGGACGGCGTCGTGACGCGGCCGGGTTACGGCGCGCGAAGCGCGGGCGTCAGGCCGAGGCGGCCTGCTGCATCGCCTGGGCGTAGCGCTGGTACGGGCCCTTGGTGCTGACGTCGATGGGCTTCATGCCGAGGCCGCCCTGCTCGCCGCCGTAGGTGATGAGCCCCAGTGGGTCGCGGTTGCGGTCGCGCATGGCCGTCGCGGGCTTGTCGTCGCCGATGCGCGCGGCGGTGATCGGGAACTCGTCGTCGTCGTTGTAGTCGACCTGGGCGTGGTTGCTCGCCAGGTTGATCACGATCTCGCCGTTCTGGGGCGTGCCCCCGCGCTGCGCGGTCACGGGCGCGACCAGGTCGTTGCCGTCGACCACGACGCGGCTCATGCGGAAGATGTCGTCGACGTGGTCGAGGCCCTGGATGGGCTGCCACGCGCTGACGTCATCGACGTTGGCCTTGTCGAGCTTGGCGATGCTCTGGATCATGAGGCTGCCGGTGAGGGGCTTCGCGATGAGCACGTGCTTGCGGGTCGCGTAGCCGAGCAGCACGAGGTTCTTGAGCGCGACGAGCTTGTCGCCCTCGTGCACCACGGTGCAGGTCGTGTCGCCGACGAGGCGCAGGTCGGAGATGCCGGTGATCGAGTCCATGTAGTCGCCGTCGCGGGTCGCGAAGAAGTTGCTGGCGGCCTTCATGTAGTCGATGTCGAGGCCCTCGGTGCCGGTGCCGAAGTTCATGTACCGGCGGCCGCGGGTCGCGAAGAACGAGGTGACGGGCACGATGTCCGTGCCGACGCCGACCTCCTCGAAGTCGATCACCGGCACGACGTCGCCGGGCTTGATCTTCTGGTCGAGGAAGGCGATGACGAAGCGCGTCTCGGCGCCGTTCTTCACGAACGCCGAGGCGAACACGGTGTCGCCCGTGATGGCGGCGTTCGCGTCGGTGTCGCTCTCGATCTGCGCGAGCTGCGTCAGCGTGAGGGCGATCAGGGTCGCGGCGCCGAGCTTGCGGTGTTCGTAGCGCTTCAGCCAGAGCTTGGTGGGGTCGGTGGGCTTCATTGGGCGAATACTCCTGCGTTGTTTCGATGAGAGACAGCGGCATTCACAAGGCATCGGGATGGCGCCATGCCATGGTCCGATATGGGTCACACCTACGAGGTGTAACGTAAGAATCTTGAAATGTAATGTGCGAGTCACCTCCTTGAGAGCTGTTTCTTAGTGACAGGTGCGCACAATAAATTATTTGACCGGGCCTGTCAAGGCTGGTTTAGAAGAAGGAGGGACTTTCCTCTCACGCCAAGACCCCTTCCCTCCTCTAACTCCTCCCTTCCCAAGGGCGGGAGGAGAACGGGGTGGTGCTACGCACGCCTTTGTACTTCATTCTCAGGCGAAGCCTGGGGATCCAGCTACATAGAATCATGAGGAAGTAGGCAGTCTTTCTTTGGTCTATCCCTGGATCCCCGCACTTCGTGTGAGGATGACGTAATAAAAAAACGCCGCTCAGGCCTCACCCTTCTCCACCCGCCGAGCTCAGCTCGGAAGGGAAGAGCTAGAGGAGGGAAGGGGCGCCGTAGCGAACTAGTGCTCTTCGTACCTACATCAATCAGTACGATTGATCTAAAGACAAAGAGCAGAGCGTCGGCGCGTGAGTGGCATCAATGATATCTAAATTCAAGGACGCGTATCGCGTGCCTTCGTCTCACATACGTGCCAACTTTTTGCATCTCGACACAAGATCCAATCCATAGGCTCATCCCAAGGCTTGCACAGCAGCTCATTCTCCGAAAGATGTTTTTGATCCGTCACGCCAATACGTATCCAAGTTTTGGGAACATGAGATAAAAATCGGTCATACCAACCACCTCCACGACCGTGACGCGTGCCGTACGGATCAAATTTCTGACCAGGAATAAAAATTATTCCTTGCTTCTTGGAATATTTTCTTATTACTTCGCAAGCAAAATAAAAAGGGTCAATCATTTTTGTTATTGGAATGAGAACGAGAGGTTTTTGTTCGAGTATTTCTGTCAGAAAAGGGATCTTCTCTATTGCGATTTCATCTGGCAATGCGTGATAGGAAATAAATAGATCTCCTCTCTGGAGAGCTTCCGAAAATATCGAAATATCTCTTGTAAACACGGGGGATGGACGATCCATACGGAGGGGTCTATAGTCGAAGTATATGACGGATTGGCTCACGAAGGCCAAGGCCTTCATCGAAGATCGATTTCGGAACGCACGGCTCAAGAAAGATCCGGTCGCCCATGCGTTCGAGGTGTATCGCATTCTTCGAGAAGAATTCCGACAAGAGGATGCAGATATTTTGATCGCTGGAATTCTGCATGATGTCCTCGAAGATACCAAAACAACAACCGAGAAAGATCTCGAGAAACACTTCTCGCCCCACATCGCTTCGCTCGTGAAAGCGGTTTCTCATGACCGAGAACGTCACTACGATCGTGAAGCGTTTTATGAACATTTAAAAACGATTTCGCCCGAAGCAAAGTGGATCAAACTGGCGGATCTATATGCCAATCTTGAATGGATGTTACAGCGTATACAAGAAGGAAACCCCGTTTTCCATAGTCACAAACCTTTTTTGCGACACGTGCGGATGTTTTTAGATTCCTGCGTGCAGCCTTCGTTTATGACGGCGAAAGAACAGCTAACGAAACATTGTAAAGAAATCGATCGACTAGAAAACGAGTATATTTATCGTGAGGAATTCTCGACGCCAGCGGAGATTTAGAGCGTTGTGACAACAGGAAGTGGAAAGGAGAGAGTTTATTTTGAAGAGAAGAAGATCGTGAGTGAAGTACATAAAAAAAGAACGCGCTCATCTTGGAAGGGAGGCGCGGGGAAGAAGGCAGATGCTCAGAACGTTCGCAGGGAGGGGGAAGGGAAGTTAGCAGAGGGTGGTGCCGGGAAGCTGGGAGAGGCTCCGGCGGGGGCGCACCGCTGCATGATCTGCGGAAGCACCCGACGGAAGTGAAGGGCGGCGGTCACCGCTTCAGCGGGGACTTCTCCGGTCTCGAGCCGGACCACGAACTGCATGCCGACGAGCGCGAGACCGGCGCAGTTCGGCACCGAGTTCAGGTACATCGCAGTCCGCATGAGGGCGGTGACCTCCGCGGCCGAGTGCGCTCGTCGCGCCCGACCTGCCTCGGCGAGCCAGTGGTAGTACTGGAAGCTCGCCGACGATCCGCGGGGCGGATCCTGAAGCACGAACAGGGTCGAACTGACCTCCGTAGAAACCCCTGACGAAGGCGAAGCGACCGGTGGAGAGACGGACGGTGACATCATCCTTGGATAATAACAACCCGCTACCAGGGCGAAGGCGACGAGCATCGTTTTAAGGGACATCGAGACCTCCTGATCCGATGAACCGGGCGTGGTTCAAAACGTTCGGTGTCTTGTTCTTACGCTGGTTGGTTTAGACCGTCAAATCTTCTTTTATTACAAAACGTGCTTTCACTGTTTCTAAAAAATCTCTCTCCACCGCTCTTCCTTCGGCATGGAGTGGCCCTCCCCCGCCCTTCCCTCCAAAGAGAGCGAGCACCTCTTTTAACATGGCGCCGATATCTACCGCTCCTTTCTCGACACGATCAAGCACGACGAACACTCCGTCTGAAACGGTCATACTGACCATGACGGTACGTTTTTGCCTCTTCGCCAATTCTTTTGAGAGGGCGCGCGCGTACTCAAGATCCTCTTCTGCAAGATGGACGTGGACAACGGACGCGTCTTGTTCGAGCGGGTGATTTGCCGCGACGCAAGCCGCGAGTTGCGTCGTGCGCTGTTTCAAACGCGTTTGTAATTCAAGATCATGTGCACGCAAGGCTTCGACTTGGGAAACAACGGTATCGGTCGTGGCACTCAAAAGAGGAAAGAGCTGTTGTAATGACTGTTCTTTGCGACGAAAGTCTCGTACCGTCCCAAGACCTGCGGTCGCCAGGATCCGCGTCAGTTGTTTGCATTTTTCAACCGACACAATATGTACCACCCCAACCTGGCCGGTCCGAATGCAATGCGTTCCGCCACACGGAGTTACATCAAAACCTTCTACTTGAATGATACGGATCTGCTCCTCGACACTCGGTTGTTTTCGTAACGAAAGTTGCGCTAGCTCTTCTGCGGTCGGAAACCAAGCGCGGATGGGGCGATCTTCAAGAATCAATTGATTGAGCCTATCTTCGATCTGAGCGATTTGTTCTAACGTAAATACCGGAGCGGCAACATCTACAGAAAAAAATTGCTCTCCTAACCGTGCAGAAACGGTGGGAGCCCCGTAACGATCCTGAAGCAAACGCGAGAGCAAGTGCTGCCCGGTATGCTGCGACATCTGAGACCGGCGCCATTCTTCGTTTACGTGTAACTGAGCCTGTTCTCCTACAACGTCGATCGCGAATGGTTGTTCGAGCATAACAAAAATCTCACCCGCGTCATTGATCTGTGTATCTAAAACCCGACGACTCTCTCCTTTGATGGAGATGGAGCCACGATCTCCAAGCTGGCCGCCTCCTTCGGGGTAAAATAAGCAACGATCGAGAACGAGCGCTGACTTTTCGTGATAAATCATTGCTGTGCGCACCGTCGCCATCCCCTCAAACAAAAACGGCTCGGTCCAGTACCACTTTTCGGAAGACATAAGATTAGTCTTCCTTATCTGTGCAAACTAGGCAAGGATTACCGTTCTCGATGTGAAGGATCGTAAACTTTTCCTTTCAATAGCGCGTTCATGGCTTCACCAACATTCTCTCCCGTGCTCTGACGTCGATAGACACTCGCTGCCAAAGACGCCGTTTGTGTTGCCCGTTCAACATGAGGCATCCTCCCCGGCCACAGCACGAGGGCATCGAGCGAGCGAGCTTCTCGCGCTTTTTTTGACCACGCGTAATGGAGCACCATCTCTGCCTGCATGCGATCAATAAAAATCTGCTTGACCCTCGCTTGATCGATAGAACGATTTTGACGAAGAGATACAACCCACTCCTCATACAGCGCTTCGAGATAACAGTGAGAAAGCGTCTCATCATCTTCGTTGATTTCTTTGGGTCTTTTCAAGGCTGGTTCTAACGACCATCTGCCAATCTTCTCAAGATTCGACCATTCTCCTTCAAAAGCCAGCGACTTCCACATCAACGCTCCCACGGTCGAACGTCTAAAAGCAGAGACATCACCGCTTGTTTGCTGAACAATCCTTGCAAGCTGCTGATGAAGTGTTTCGCGCAGATGACGATCGGTCAGAGTTGCTATCTCGTGCGCAACAGAAGAGAGAGAACCACTTGTTTCTTTAATATTTGGACCGACACTTACCCCTTCTGCAGGAGCATAGACCCCTTGACTCGGAGGAGGTTGTCCTTCGAAGTATTTCTGACGTTCCTGATAAACACGCTCAATGATTCGTAGGAAAGCGGGGAGAGAAGCTTGGTCAACAAAAAGCTCTACTTCGTCAAAGCGTTCTGGAGTCGCCCCATAACTCATGCCATGTGAACGTAAGTTTAGGCCATAACCCGCCTCGGGAGGCGCGCTTCGAATAATGTCAAGAAAAATACCCGCAGCATACGGAAGCTTCGGTGAGAGACAGATGCGGTGGGAGACTTCCTTACGATCGCCCTGCTGAAAATAGATCCATCCATCGGAGCTTCCATATGGGCCTTACGAGTAGGGTCAGAGAGTACGCGTGTCTTGAGATACCGTACCGCATCAGCCGTTCGCTTTCCGCTTTCATCCAAGAGCCCTCTTATCTCTCTTAACTCCTTCGTATCTTCTTCAGCATGAGGAATATGGGTGGACTCTTGTGTGACGCGACCGACGATTGGTGTTTCTTGAAAACGTCGAGCGATGGTTACGGCATTTCCCACCGCATCCTTTTCCTTCGACACACGTTGGTCGACCTGACGCGCAATGCGAGAAAGTTGATGTCCAAGATTCGCAACCGCAGGAAGCTCCGTGAACTCATGCGGACGATGCACCTGTCCCACGATTTCACTGAGAGCAAATGGTGAAGGAAGACCAAGATCGCGGTTTTCCCCAAAAGAGCGAGGTTTCATGATCCTAGTATAGCCGATTTAGAAACTGGTGTCAGGCCCAGATCAGATCTGGTATCAGACACGTGTCTGATCTGGGGTCAGACCTGGTCTAAGCTTGCTTCACAAGCTTCCCTTGCGGATCAATATGAAGCGAGGCCAGCGCTTTTTCGATTTGTGAAATTTCATACGCGAGGGCTGCTTCGACGGAAGCGTGCTTCCCATCCGCGACCTCTTGAAGGAGATCTTCGTAACAGGCTTGAATAAATTGCAGAGCGCCACGTACGGCCAAGCGATTGAATCCAGAGGGAGGCATAAGAGGGAAAGAGAAAAGAGTAATTCCTTCCTCTGTAGTCCATCATACGTTTTGAAATCTGAGAGTACTCTTGTCTCTCTACGAACGACACTAACTCTATTTTGTTTATTCCAAGCAAAATTATCACCTATCTCTTGTCGTCGTTAAAGCGACAACTTAACGCGCAGAGCGCCAGAGCGCTTCAAACAAAACGCGATACGAAGCAGCGATAGAGACGCTCTCGATCCAAAGGGCCGTACGCTCCTGGCAAGATACGAGCAAGACATGTCGCCCAAAGATATCGATATTCATATCCGCAGCAAATTGCTCGAGCACGCGTGTCTGTCGTTTATAGATCCGATCCTCTGCCTGCGCACGTTTAGCGGCCTGAGAGGCATGCACAAGCATGCGGCAAGACGATTGATGCTTCGCAAACTGCGCATTCCATTCGGTCCAATACATCTCAGGGAGTAACCCGTAGTTTTCTTCAAGCGAACCCACAATCGAACAGACCTCCTGCCCTTTGGCTTCGATGAGCTCACGCTCATAGGCACGTCGAATCCGATCAAGGCCCTGATAAGAAGTCATGAGAGGGAGCGTCACCTCTGAAGCCGTCGTATAGTCACGGAACGAAGGCAGGGCTGCTTCGATCGTCTCTACCACCTGTTCTTGCGAATGCTGTTTTTCTTCTTCACGACGCAGCAATTGTTCCGGAGACACGGCGAAATAGCGCCTTGGACGGATTCCGGTCGCTTCCATAACACCCTCTTGCACCAGTCGTGCAAGCTCCGCATACATTTGCTGTCGATTCACCATAAGCGTAGATGCAAACTGTGATACCACGGCCGGACCAAGCTTCAGCCCCGCTAAATAGATACTCGCTTGCCGTGGTGTGAGTCCAATCGCACGCAAGACCTGGCGCAGTTCAGAAACAGAAGACATAGTAGAAGTATAAACAAAAACAACACCTCTATATAGTGTTGTTTTCATATGGTCGAGCTGAGCTCGATGGTGGGCGAGGAGGGACTCGAACCCTCATACCTTGCGGTACCAGCTCCTAAGGCTGGCGTGTCTGCCAGTTTCACCACTCGCCCCAAGACCTACCTCTTCGGCGCAGTCTATGCGGGATGGGGGAAAATTTCAATCTTCTTCCTGTTTTCGGACCAAATGAGTACGAGCTGGAAGAGAAAGAGTACGAAGATCATTCCTTCGGACCAGGCATGCATCGAAGGATCTTCAGAGAAATAATGAAGACCGTAGAATCCAGCGACGGCATGAATAAAGAAGATCCCCATGATCGTGAGC
>CAYHTN010000052.1:0-8459 GCA_964359565.1 uncultured Gammaproteobacteria bacterium | reverse complement strand
AGTGGTCGCGTTCAGAGGGGCATTCTGGACACCGCCGGCGCAAGAGACGTGAGCACCGAATAACATAAGAATAACAAGAAGATACCGAGGCCGGACAAGATTGACAATAGGAGTGCGGTGCTTTTTGAAGACTCGTGGTTAGATACGTTTTGCACCATCCATTTGAGACGTCAAACGGGTGTGTTCCTCTACAGTCAAGCGGAGACGTTCGCGCCAACGTAGGAGTATCGTCATGTGCGGAATCGTGGTTCGTAGGCAGGGTCAAGGTACGGTGGGACCGTCCCTGCTCGCGGGGCTCAAGTGTCTCTCGCCGCGGGGAACGGATAGCGCGGGGGTCGTGCTCATCGATCAGACGGGGGCATTCTTCGTCGAGAAGGTGGGCGAACGCCCGGCGTTCGCGGCACTCGAACAGCGTCTCGTGACCCATTCCATGCCGACCGCCTTGGTCGGCGTGGGACACGTGCGCTGGGCGACGCGCGGAGAAGTCGCGGAGCGAAATGCGCATCCGCATCTGAGTCCGGACGGACGCTTTGCGCTCGTTCATAACGGCAACGTCGATCAGGCGTCGCTCGTGGCACTTCGAACGCTCGTGGACGGAGACGTACTGCAGTCCGAAACGGATTCAGAAGTCCTCGTCGCTGCCTGGGCCAAGAGCTGTGTCGAAGCCGAAGCACGATCGACCCCGATCGATGCGCGCCTGTTCGCAGAGTTCGTCGCGCGGGTACAGGGGACGAACGCCTTCGTCTGTCTCGATCGGTTGCAGCCGGAGCGTCTGTTCGTGGGCGTGACGGGGGTCGGTGAGCTCTACGGTGCTCTCGGCTCGGAGGGAGAGTTCGTGCTCGCGTCATCGCCGTACGTGCTCATGGGAGTGGCGGAGACGTACACAGCCCTCGCTCCGGGGGCCTATCTCTTCGGTCCGAATCAGACCGAGATCCCGGGCGAGCAGTACCAGTTCGATCCGGGCGCGCAGGCTCCTTCGGCGGACGGGTTCGCCCATATCATGCAGGCGGAGCTCTTCCACGTCCCGGGAGCGATTCGTCGCGTCGTGGACGCCTATCGAGCTGAGCCGATGCGGAGGCGTCTCGTCACAACACTCGTTGGGACGGATCGTCCGGATGAGATCGTCTTCCTCGCGTGCGGGACCTCGCTGCACGCGGCGGAATTCCTGGCGCCGCTGTTCGCGACGCGTCTCGGCATTCCCGTGCGAGCGATCGACGCGACCAACGTGATCGATGCACCGGTCGCGCTCTACGGCCCTCATGCGCTCGTCGTCGCCATCTCCCAGTCAGGCACGACGACGGACACGCTGAAGGCCCTCGCCGATTGCCTCGCGGCACAGCGGGGACATGCTCGGCAGATCTCGACCATCGGGGTCCACAACAACCCTATGGGTGCGCTCGCGCATCAGGTGCAGACGTCGCTCTACACCTGCACCGGTGAAGAGCGGGCGACGGCCTCGACCATGGCCTTCTTCGGCCAGTGTGCGGTGCTCTGGCTCCTCCTCGATGCGCTCGATCCGACGTCGACTGAGGGAACGACGATCGCGCAATTCGATGAGCTGCTTCAGCTCGCATCCCAACTCGAGCGGGTGCGTGAACGACAGGGAGGTCTCATCGGGATGGCGGAGCGTCTCGTCTCGACCACCTCTTTCAAGATTCTCGCGCTCGGAAGCGACGTCGCCATCGCTTCGGAAGGCGCGCTCAAGCTCGAAGAGGTCGTCTACTGTCCGTCGGCGCCGCTTCCGGCCGGCCGTCTCAAGCATGGACCTCTCGCGCTCGTGCCCGACAAGGCGACCATCCTCGTGCTCGCCCCGAAGCAGGAACACGATCCGCGTTACGACCGTCTCGTGGGAGCGATCGAGGATGTGCGTACTCGGAAGGGCAAGGTCGTGGTCTTCACGACCGAAGGGAACGAAGATTTCGGCGACCGAAGCGTCGATGTCGTCACGGTTCCGCTCGCCCCGAACCTGTTCGCGCAGGGCCTCCTCTTCGCATATGTCCTGCAGCTTCTTTCCTACCACCTCGGCGTTCTCCTCGAGCGAGAGATCGACACGCCGAGGAATCTCGCCAAAACCGTCACGGTGCAGTGACGGATCAGAAGTTCTTCTCTTCGCCTCTTTCCGATGCACGGATCGAGGCGATTCTTTTAAGAGGATCGAGCAGGAAAGGCAAGTGCGTACATCTTCCGAATCGCATCGTGCATCTCGCCTTTGGCGTAGAGGGTCTCGAGACCACCGTGGTCAAAGGCATGAATGCCGGGCTCGTACTCATCAGGACGCGCCGATGTACCATTTTCAAAGAGAGTCACTAATTCCTGCTCGCTCAGTGTTACGAGATAGGTTGCGGCTAAGGTGTGAGAAATACCGGTGCCTTGTATATTCGTTTCGGCTAAGTATTCAAACAGTCCGAGAAATTGAAAACGAGCGAGATCGATACGAAGTCCAATATCGCGCTGAAGATGATCTTGGGCCGCTTCTTGGCTGGTTTGATCGATCCGTTGGCGGCCGCCAATGACCCACAAGCCGGCGCAGGGCTCAGCGATGCGACGAGCAAGGTAAATCACCCCGGGCTCGGGACCCGTAAGTAAAATGTCCGCACAGGCAATAACAAGTTTGGCGAGAGCGACCTGCTCGTATTCTTCTTTGGGAAGATAGGTTTCTTTCGGCAGAAATCCTTTATCTCGATACGAAAACACGGGCGCTTGTTGAGAGATGAGATGCATACGTTGAAGCAGGGATCTATTTTCACTATGGAAGCTCACAGTGGGTTTGTCAAAGCACGTCTTCTTTATCATTTCACGGTACTAGCTCACGCACTGCTCTTTGAGCCAGGCAAGTGTCTTGCGGTTGCGCATTTGGATCACGACATATTCACGATACTCTGGTGAAGTGACACGTTCGCGTGTTTCGGTGTCGTTCTCGCGTAGCTGATCAATAATGCGATCGATCTCGATATCTACTTCTTTATCCTCGATCTGAATCCTTGCTTCTTTGCCGAAGGCTTTGATGAGGACAGCGGTCCGCACGCGACGCATCGCCTGAGGCACGAATTCAAGTTTGAGCGTACTTGCATCTTTTTTGATGGACTGAAGATAATCTTCCCATTTCATACCTTGCTGTTCGATGCTTTGTTGTAATTCGCTCATCATGCGACGCACTTCTTCGTTCACGAGGATCTCGGGGACTTCGGAGAAGCTCGCACCATCTACCAATTTTTCAAGAAGCTCGATCTCGGCTGCTTCTTGGGCTTTCTGCATAAACTCCACCTGCATGTTTTCACGGAGCTTGGTTTTCAGGGTTTCAAGTTTTTCGATACCGACGCCTTGCGCAAAGGCATCATCAAGCTCAGGTTGTTTGAGTTCGTAGACATTCTTCGCCTTGGCCGTGAACTGAATATCCTGTCCTGCCAAGTGTTTTTGAAAATGATCTTTTGGAAATGGAAGGGTGAAGACGCGTTCTTCATCTTTCTTCATCCCGATAAGTTCTTTGGAAAAGCCGGGGATGTATTGATCTTCGTTTAAGTAGACACGATAGTTTTGACCACTACCACCTTCGACGGCGACGTGATCTTTATGCATCTGTAAATCGATGATGACGAGATCATCGACGGTGGCTGGTCGATCAACGATGGCTTCGGTACGACGCATCTTGCGCATCTCTTCGAGCGCTTCATCGAGCTGTTTGTCGCTCACCGTATTTTCTTTTTTACTCACTTTACACGCGCTCAGATCAGGCATCTTTGTGACCGTCGGTTCAGTTGGGGCGATCACGGTGAACTTGATCGGATTTCCAGGGGTGAGTTGATCAACGTTTACCGAAGGAGAGCCAACCGTGTTCAGCTCTTTTTCTAAAATCGCGCGAACGTACAGGGCGCGAACGAGGCGTTCTAGGGCAGCTTCATAGATCGCCATTTCGCCGTAGACGCGTTTGGCTTCAGCCATTGGCACCTTCCCAGGACGAAATCCCGGAATCGGTCGATGAGTAGAGAGATCTTTTAAGGCTTCTTCAAGATAGGGTTCGGCCTCTTCGACGCTCACGGTGAACTCGAGTTTGACTTCGGATTTGGGGAGGGGAGTGACAACGATATCGGGCATAGAAAAACGATAAAAATGTGTGTTGAGGGTACGTGAAGCTGTCTCGAAGGTCAACTCATTGAACTCTTTAAAAAAAGAGACCGCGGGATCCAGAAGAGTGGATGCGCGGTGGGAAGAGGGGTCAGGGATCCGGGGTGACGGTCCAGGTGCCGTCGGTCCAGGAGAGGAGGAGGGGGGTGGGCAGGATGTCGCCTGCCTCGAGCAGGATGCGTTCGAGCTCCTGGAGCGCGGGGAGCAGCAGAGCGCCATTGGTCGCGCCGACACGCACGAGGCTCGGGACGGCCGACCTACTCCCGATGCGCACCGGCAGGTGGATCGTGATGACCACGACACGCTCGAACGCGATTCCGAGTTCGGACAGGCTCTTCACGGCAGCCGTTTGCCCACGGCTCACGATCTCGAATTGCGCTCGAAGGAGGAGCACACGCTCAGACCCATCGAAGTCGACGGGACGTTCCATGAACCGGGCAGCGACGAAGTAGCGCTCCCCGCTCTCGGTCCCGTGGAGGACGATGTGTCCACTCTCGTAGCCGATGACATCGGTTCGGAAGGGCGCGGGAGTCGCTTCGAGCGGCGCGCGAGAGAGGGGCGGGGCGCCGACCGCGGTCGGCGCCCAGGTAGGAGAAGTGGGACCTGGTCGTTCCATGATTGATGCAAGACCTCCTTGTGCCCGCATCACACGGGTTTTTGAGAGGGGTGTCAAGCAAAAGACCGGAGACTTGAATGTATCGTGGCTTTCCGTTAGCATGCGCGCCATCTATGTCACTCCAAATTGGGATCGTGGGTCTACCAAATGTGGGGAAATCCACCTTATTTTCGGCGGTGACCAAAAAACAGGTGGATTGTGCCAACTATCCCTTCTGTACCATTGATCCGAATGTTGGAGTGGTTGAAGTTCCAGACGAACGATTGCAGCAACTCGCGGCGTTGGATAAGAGCGCGAAGGTCATTCCAACCGTGATTGAATTTGTTGATATCGCCGGTCTTGTGAAGGGCGCGTCCGAAGGTCAGGGTCTTGGAAACAAATTTTTAGCGCACATTCGTGAGACCGATGCGATCGCCCAAGTCGTCCGTGCGTTTGAGGACGGTGATATTCTCCACGTGGATGGTTCGGTGAATCCGGCACGTGATGCGGAGACGATTAATACGGAGCTTGCGATTGCCGATTTAGAAACCGTGACCAAACGTTCGCAGACAGTGGAGAAACAAGCGCGTTCAGGGATGACAAAGGTGCTTGAAAGAGAACTCGCGACACTCAAGCGAGCAGGAGAAGCCCTTAATCAGGGAACGATGTTGCGCGGGTTAGAATGGACCGATGACGAGCGAGCGGATTTAAAGATCTTGAGTTTACTCACGATGAAGCCGATGCTTTACGTCGTGAACGTGAGCGAGTCGCAGTTGCAAGACGGGTCTTGGCAAGAAAGAACGAGCGCTCTCGGAGGTCGCCTTGTGCCCATCTGCGTCAAAATGGAAGCAGAGCTCGCATCGATGTCTCCAGAAGAAGCGAAGGAATATTTAGAAGCGATGGGACAAGCGGAATCCGGCCTTCATCGATTAATCAAAGAATCTTACGATGTGCTTGGTTTGATTACCTTTCTCACGAGCGGTCCAGACGAAGCTCGCGCGTGGACGGTTACAAAAGGGAGCAAAGCCCCAGTTGCTGCCGGACGCATCCATTCAGATTTTGAAAAAAACTTTATTCGCGTCGAAGTGACAAAATGGCAAGACTATCTCGCGCATGGCGGCGAAGCGGGATGCCGCGCCAAGGCGCTCACGCGTATTGAAGGCAAAGATTATATTATTCAGGATGGAGATGTGTGTTATTTTAGAATCGGGGTATAAAAATACTGTAGGGACACGGCGCGCCGTGTCCCTACAGTAATGATGTGAAGGGGTATTTTTTATTGTTCTTACTTTTTCTCCTGACAAACGAAGAGCGAGAGGCGACCGGTGTGGGTGGCTCGTAAGCCCGCTTCGTCTACGAGCGTAATTTGATAGGTGAATGTACCGTTCCCGCCGTCGAGATCATCCATGGCAAACGTTTTGGTATCGAGATCGACGGCATAGTCGTCATTACCAATGGAGAAAAGTTGAGCGTTTCGTGAGGCGTGAGCGACGGAGCCGTCTTCACGCAGCGTTTGATAGGTCACGCTCATGTTCGTAAGAGCGTTGGTGCTTCGTGCGCCAAAGATGAGATGGAAGACGCTCGGAGAGGTCGTGCCGCAACTGCCGTAATACAGATTTTTTGGAGGAGTTACAACTTCGATCGTGATCGTTGGGGCATTGCTTGAGAAGCGGGGCGTTTCGGGAACGGATATTTTTGGTTCCGCTTTCACCACGGGTTCATTTTTGATCACGGGGTCTTGCGTTGTGGGCAAGGCAGTCTCTTCTTTCACACGAGGATCTTGAGTCGGTTCGCTTTTCGTCGTCGGATCTGATTTCTCTGAGATACTCGGGCCCGGCTCTCTTTTTTGTTCATCGGTTTTTGTTGGCACGGGCGTCATCTTCCCGACCTCTTGCTCGGCGACGAGTTCTTTTGACTTAGGGAGTGGAGGAGGACTTGGCAAAAATTTGGTGTCGAGGAGTCTTGTTTTTGTCTCTCGTGGCAGGATTTTTGTAGAGGAAGGAGCGGTTGACTCTGTCTGAGCGGATTCCGTCACGCGCTTTGTGCACGCACTCTCATCAACGCGAACCTCGACTCGAGCAGGAGTTATTTTACTTGTGCCTGACATCAGCGCATGAAGGGTGTAGGTACGGCCTCCTTCTGGTTCGAGTCTTGCCGTTAAGCCTGTACCATTTTTCCGGAAGCGACTGACGAGACGGCCACTTTCATCACTCAACCAGAAACGCTTTCCGTTTACATCGCCTTGTAGGCTTAAGCTGTGACAAGAAGGTAGTTCGAGTGGACGCATGGGTTCGCAAGTTGGACAAAACGGGGTTGGGAGCGGAATGCGGACAATGGTTGGCGTGGGTTGGACGGGGATTTGGATCACGCCCATCGTGGACTGGGTGCTATTGATACAGATGATGGAATCTGGACATTCGTCTTCTGCGTTTGGAATGCCATCGCCATCGCGGTCGGCGTCACAGACGTCACCTGCGCGGTCGTTATCACGATCACGTTGATCGCGGTTCGAAATACTCGGACAATTGTCACAGCTGTTCCCTACGCCATCACGATCCGTATCTGCTTGATCACGATTGGCAACGCGAGGGCAATTGTCTCTTCGATTATCGTAACCGTCGCCATCAACATCGGTATCGCAGACGTCGCCAAAGATATCATTATCAAGATTCGCTTGATCGGGGTTGGGTTCGAGATAACAATTATCAATATCGTTTAAAACACCATCACGATCATCGTCGCCACAGGCGAAGCCACGGCTATCACGGGGATTTACTTCTTGTCTTGGGTTCGCGCGGTTCGGACAATTATCGATTGAGTCCGGGACGCCGTCGTTGTCCGCATCGTTATCACACGCATCTCCTAAGCCATCACGATCGGTATCGCGTTGATCGATGTTCCGGGTCAGTGGACAGTTGTCGCGTATATCCGGGATCGCATCGTTATCACGATCAGGATCACGGTTATCTTCGATCCCATCGCAATCAGCGTCGGCACGAGCGCTGTCATCAACCCCACGGAAACCAGCGGCGAAGTAGGCATTCCGCACCATACACGCGTCTTGGGGGGTAAACCCATACGCGCGCGTTCGCCCCCAGAGATCTGCCACCGCGATGGCGCGATTACGTGCATCGTTGAATTGGGCGCTTGAAGGCAGAGTGCGCATGACGTTGAACATGAGCTGTGCGAGCTTTGCCCGTCCGATGCCTTGGACTTGTTGGGTGTTATGAACACCACCTTCGCTGATCAAAAACGCAACTTTGTTTTGGATGCCACTATTGGTATGGACACCCCCATTATCGGTCGCGATCATCTGGGGCGGCATGGTATCAGGATCGTTAAAGCGCGGTGGATTCGCCATGTCTCGAAAGGGTTGATTGCCACCAGTTCGACCTTCACCGATGAGCCAGTTACCATCTGCAACAGCGGCCATGATATCGGCAAAGCTTTCGTTTAAAGCTCCTGATTGATTCTGGTAGATCAGATTTGAGGTTTGTCCGATCGTCGCGTGCGTAAATTCATGAATGGTAATGTCGTACGCCGTATTGCCGTTAGAGAATTGAAAGATGTCACAACCAGGATTATAACTCGCAGCCGCTCCTACAACGGATCCGCCGGCGTGCACGTAGGCTTCCACCTCTTCGCCATCATTATCATACGAGTCCAGTCGAAAGCTGTTCAGGAAGAAATTGTAGGTATTCCGAAAATCCCACCAGGCGCTCACGGCATCACGATCGCCGTG
>CAYHTN010000051.1:0-8859 GCA_964359565.1 uncultured Gammaproteobacteria bacterium | reverse complement strand
TCACCCTTCGATCCACGGGACGAAACGAACCGTCGACGGCGACTTCAAGGCGTAAGAACACTTTCTGACCCGTCACGAGTTCAAGTTCACGGCGTACTTCCATACCGATTTGTTTCAGCATCTGGCCTTTGGCGCCAATAATCATACCTTTATACCGATCCTCGGTTGTCCAAACGGTTGCTTCGATCGCTCGTAATTCTTTGCGCATGGAATCGCTCATGACTTCTACTTTAATCGTATATGGAAGTTCTTGATCGAGATGCATGAAGACTTTTTCACGAACTAACTCTTCTAACCATTCTTTATTGCCTACATCTGTCAGCTGTTGATCAGGGTAGAAGGCTTCGCCTTCGGGTAGCACGGAAAAAATGGCGTTGACCAGTTGAGGAAGATTTTTGCCGGTACGCGCTGAGACTTCGATGATCTCGCGTTGTCCGACCATGATCTCGCGTGCGGCTTTCAGTGCGGTCTGTTCTGGAAGCGGAAGATCGCTTTTATTAATGACGACAAAGAGGGGGATAGGAAGCTGTTTGAGAAGCTTTTGAATCGCCTCTTCTTCTTCGCCAAAGTTTCGGGTTGGATCAACGACGTAAAGAATTGCCTCGATGCCGTCCAGCTGTTCTTTGACGAGCTGGTTTAAACGGGTTGAGACCGGATCTCGTTTTCCTAAGAAAAATCCAGGGGTATCAACGAATACAATTTGTCCGCGGGGATCACTTAAAATGCCACGGATCGGATGTCGAGTGGTCTGTGGTTTAGGAGTGGTAATAGCGACTTTGGTGCCGACAAGGGCATTGAGAAGCGTTGATTTGCCGACATTAGAGCGCCCAGCGAGGACAACGAACCCGGTTTTTTTAGAAGCAGACATGTAGGGTAGAGTACTATGTACGAACAAGTTTTACGAGCACCTCGACGTGAGGCGTATGAGGGAATAGATCGAGTGCTTGAATCGTTTCAAGGCGGTATTTTGTCTGAAGCATTTTTAATTCATGCATAAGACGGGGGTAGTTACACGAGACATAAACGATGACGGGCGGCGCTTTTTCCATCAAGATCTCGAGCGCCTTGGGATGAAGTCCTGAGCGTGGTGGATCAACGATCACGAGATCCGGTTTATCAATTTCCCAGGCATACGTTTCGACTGCTCCGGCAGAAAAGCGGATACGATCGCCAACGCCATTGAGGACGGCATTTTCTTTTGCGAGTTCAATGGCGGCTGCATCTAATTCATGTCCTGCCACGGTTGCTCCTTTGGCTGCACAGGCAATCCCAAAGAAGCCTAAGCCGCAGTAGAGATCAAGTACGGTCTTTCCTTCCAGAGACCCGAGCTGATCCATGACCCGTTGTTGGAGCGTTCCTGCCATGAAGCTATTCGTCTGAAAAAACGAATTCGGATGAATGCGATAACGCAGTCCATTGATTTCTTCTTGCAAAATCGCATTTCCGTGAATGACCTCGTATGTTTTTACATACGAGAGATCGGTAATTTCCGGATTCTCACCGATGAGGATACTCGTGCCGAGAAGGCTCAGCCTGCGTCCAAGTTCTTCGCGCATCATGGAGGTGATGGCGGTAAGATCTTTGACCACAAATAAGATCATGCGTTCATTGGTGAAGCAGCTCCGTCGGATGACGACATAGCGTGCCTGGCCGGTTTGTTTTTTCGCATCCCAAGGAGCGATTTTGTATGTTGCGACGAAAGCACGGAAGATCTCTAAGATCTTGGGCGTTTCTTCGTCCAAGAGCATACAGTCGGTCGTGTTGAGATAATGACTCCACGAACCATATTCTTTTAGACCAAGTTCGCCTTGCCAGCCAAAGACGTAGTCCATCCGGTTGCGATAATAAAATATCTCAGGGGAAGGAGTCACCTCCTCGAGTAAAATTGGAAAGCCACCAGCCTGAAAGGCGCGGGTAATACGTTCTTTTTTGAGTGCGCGTTGGGCATCGTACGAAAGATGTTGCCAGAGACAGCCGCCGCAAACCCCTGCATGAGGACAGGGTGTTGCCACGCGATCTGCTGCTGGAGCCAGGATCTGATCCAGCTTGGCGATCCAGTTGCCCTGATCTCGTTTGGTAAATGTTGCCTCGATGGTATCGCCAATCGCTGTAAACGGAACAAGCACGCGTCGTGTTTCACCGGGATCGTGAGGCAAGGCATATAAAAAGACCCCACGTCCTTTTTCGTCAAGTTCCGTGATGGTGCCTTGCAACTGATCACCAAATTTCATATCGCCCGAAGCGTAGCCGAGAATGGGGGTTGGAACAAGCCCTCATTGGTTCAAAATCCACCAGGAGGCGATGGAGGTCGCAATCGTCACGTTCAAGGATTCTTTCACGCCATGCTGAGTGATCTGAATGGTCCCATCGCAGTGTTCAAGAAGAGAAGGAGGGATACCCGTTGTTTCTGTTCCAAGCAGGAGCGCGAGTTCGCGAGGCGCAGAAAAGTCTCGAAGTTCGACCGCGTCTTTGGTCAGTTCCAGACCATATACGGGGATTTGAGCTTTTTTAAGCGCTTTGAGCGCTTCTTCGATGGAGGGAGAGGTTGTAAACGGAACAATATTTTCTGCTCCGAGGGCGACTTTGTGGATTTTCGGGTCAGGAGGAGCCGGGGTATAGCCCGTAATCCAGATTTTGGCGATTCCTAAAGAATCCGCGGTGCGAAAGAGGGCACCAATATTCTCGCAAGAACGAATGTTGTGGGCAATCAAATGAAGGCGGCGCATGGAGGCGAGTCTAATCTTCTTTTTAAGCGAAGACAAGCGTCGGATCTATCCAAAAGAGCGTTATTTTGTTAGGCTTTTGGCCATGCAGCTCTCGATCGTGATCCCGGCAAAAAATGAAGAACTTTTAGTGCCGCGACTTCTTGCTTCGATTCGAGCGCAAAAATTTACGGATTACGAAATCATTCTCGCAGATGCAAAATCAACGGATGCGACCGCTCGTAAAGCCGCTCAATTTGGAGCACAGGTGGTCGAAGGAGGGTTACCTGGTCCAGGACGTAATCGTGGCGCCGCTCATGCTCGAGGCGAATATCTTCTGTTCTTAGATGCCGATGTTTTATTGCTTGATCCGGCTTTTCTCGAAGATGGCCTGCAAGAAATGCGCGCTCGCAATCTTGATGTTGGAACTTGTCGCGTCTCTGCCTTGCACGGGACGACCACGGATCGTGCGTTTCACGAGGCGTATAATATTTATACCTTGGCGACTGAACCGATCCTCCCCCATGCGACCGGCTCGTGTTTGTGGGTGAGGCGTACCGTCCATGAAGAACTGGGAGGTTTCGACGAAGTCGTCGTCTTCGCGGAAGACCATGATTATGCCCGTCGCGCCAAGAAGCGTGATTTTACTGTCGGCATTTTGCGTAAGCATAAGATTGCGATCTCTACGCGCCGCTATCGTAAAGAAGGGATGATGCAAGTGGCGGCAAAATTTATGTTCAGTGAGCTTTATATGGTGACGCTCGGTTCATTCAAACGGTTGCCATTTAAATATGAGTTTGGGGAGTTTGATGAACAGGATAAAGTTGCTGTGAAAGGACCCTATGATACGTCCTCTTAAACTGCCGATTGCAAAGGTGGGAGAGATTGGTGTTGGACGAACAAAATCGTTCCGTTTCGGTGTTTCTGAAGGCATTGCTTATAATGATCGAGGCACGATTAAAGCGTATGTCAACCGTTGCACACATATGGGTGGCCCGGTCGCGCTGTGTCAGTCCGAAGGCAAGGACGTGTTGCGTTGTCGGTGGCATCAAGCCGAATTTTCTCCAGAAACAGGCACAGCGATCGAGGGAGAGGCGCCTCAAGGAACAATGCTTGCTCCGATCGAAGTCATCGAGGAAAACGGATCGTTGTTTGCGACCCTCACGCTTCCAGATGATCCGTTTAACTTTTAATATTCTCGCATGCGCACATTCTTTCGTCGGCTCTTTACACAGGAATCTTCAGGGATTGCCGCTAGTGCGCTTATTATTAGTGTTGCGTCTCTCTTGTCGAGATTACTTGGTGTCGTTCGGGATCGTCTGCTCGCAGGTCAATTCGGGGCAGGTATAGAACTTGACGCGTACTATGCCGCATTCCGTGTTCCGGATCTGCTCTTTAATTTATTGATCGTGGGAGCGTTAAGCGCCGGCTTTATTCCGCTTTTTTCTGAATATCTCGAACAGCGATCTGAAAAAGAAGCGTGGACATTAGCGGCGCAGATTCTGACGGTACTCACGAGTGTCATTGCCGTCGTTGCTGTTTTTGTTGCGATCGCGGCTCCTTGGATCGTGCCACTGTTTACGACTGGTTTCTCGGCAGAAGGGATCGCGCTCACCGTGACCATGACACGGATCATGACGATCTCTCCGATCCTCTTAGGAATTTCGGGGGTCATGGGTGGGATTTTACAAGCCAAGAAACAGTTTCTGGCGTTTGCGTTGGCTCCCGTTTTTTATAACATCGGTATCATCATTGGGATTACCATTTTTGCTCGCCTGTGGGGGATTGTGGGAGTCGCGTGGGGTGTTGCACTGGGATCTTTTTTTCATGCTTGCATCCAGACCTTCCCCGCGTTTCAATTAGGATTCCGCGGGATCTGTCGACGTCCTAGGTGGAGTGATGGAGTTCGTCGGTTACTGTGGATGATGATTCCCCGCACGGCAAGTTTGGCAGTAGCGCAGATTAATCTTCTGATTGTCCTTGCTTTAGCGTCGTCCCTATCTCTCGGTTCCGTGTCAGTGTTTACCCTCGCGACCAATATTCAGAGCCTTCCTTTTGGATTGATCGGTATTTCTGTGGCGGTAGCGGCATTTCCGGCCTTATCGCAGGCCGCGAATCAAGGGGCGGAGCGATCATTTCAGCGTCTTCTGTTGCAACAAGTTGCCTGGCTTTGGTTTTTGCTGGTTCCGGTGACGGTGCTTTTCTACTTGTTTGCACCTCAGTTGGTGTATGTGGTTTTAGGGGCAGGTAAATTTGATGCGACGAATATCATTCGTACTACAGAGATTCTACGTATCTTGGTTATCGCCCTTCCGGCCCAGTCGGTCGTCGCTCTGCTCGTTCGTGCCTACTATGCCAAACAAAATACCTGGACACCCTTTTTCATCAGTGTCTTTGCTGAGCTTTTGAATTTAGGACTCTGTCTGGTGCTCCGTGATAAATATGGCCTTCAAGGTCTTGCCACCGCATTTACCATAAGCACCATCGTACACGTGAAAGTGCTTTGGATGGTCTTACCGCAAGGGTTATCAAGAGAAGAGCGGCGTGTTTTTCTGAAAACATTTGGAGGAGTCGTGGGCGCGGCTCTCATGATGTTACTTGCGTATGATATCTTCTCACGATTTTTCTTGATCAAGCTGATCGGTCCCTGGTCTGTGCTTTGGCAGAGTTTATTTTTGGGAGCAGTTCTTACAACGCTCTACGCAGGTCTCACAATTCTTTTTCGTTTACCTGAATCAGGATTGATCAGGGATATGATACGATCATTGTTGAAGCGATCGTGAAGATAGTGCTCGCTAAAAGCCACCAGGAATATCCTTGGTGGCTTTTAGAGGTGGTCGAAGCGTTGCTTATTTCAACCACGGAGAGAAGGGATGCTAGCGCCTGACAGTGGGACGCTGTTTGGCAGACAAGGTGCGGTTGACTTCCAGGAACGTCTCGACCCGCGCTTCGAACTCTCGATTGGCACTTGCGTCTTCCGCAAGAAGGCGCAGACAGAGCTCCCTTGCGACGTGCCTCGTGTTTTCGGAAAGAGGCCGTTCCTGCTCGGGGCTTACGAGGATGAAATGAACCACCTCGATTCCGACCAGGGGGAACGATCGCAACGTGCGGATCAATCCGATCAGCTTCTCGGTGAGATCCTTTGCGTTCAGCTTACTCAGATCGTCGATCAGTCCACGGATATGATTTCCAACAAAACTCATCGTCTTGAGCCCTTTCGCGCTGAAAGCTAAGCATAAAACGAGCTTCTTTTCAAGGTCTGACAGTAAGGTGGCGGTGCTTGAGGCCTGTCTCATGATGGCTTGATTTTTCCGCTCCATTCAGGCAAGATCTCGGGCAATGTCTTGGGAACAAACACGCATTCGCAATTTTTGTATCATTGCGCATATCGATCATGGGAAATCGACCCTCGCGGATCGTCTTTTGGAAATGACGGGGACGATCGATAAGCGCAAAATGAAAGATCAGCTTTTGGATACGATGGAACTTGAGCGTGAACGTGGAATTACGATCAAACTTCAGCCGGCACGGATGCGCTTTATCGCACAAGATAAGCAAGAGTACGAACTAAATTTGATTGATACCCCCGGTCACGTTGATTTTACGTACGAAGTCTCTCGTTCTCTCGCCGCCGTTGAAGGAGCGATTCTCCTTGTCGATTCCACTCAGGGCGTGCAAGCGCAAACGATTGCGAATTTGTATCTTGCGATTGAACAAAATCTTACTATCATTCCCGTCTTGAACAAGATTGATCTTCCAAATGCAGATGTCGAACGTCGAGCAGCCGAGCTCATGCAACTCATCGGCTGCAAGCGCGAAGAGATTATGTCTGCTTCTGGAAAAACGGGTGCTGGGGTCGATCAGATCCTAGAACGGATTGTGCGCGAAGTTCCTCATCCGACCGGATCTTCAGAACAGCCTTTTCGAGCCATTATTTTTGATTCGAAGTATAACGATTATCAAGGCGTGATTGCGTACGTTCGTTGTGTTGATGGGCATCTCACCAAGAATCAGAAAGTCCATTTCGTGGCAACGGATGCAGACGGTGAAGCGTTAGAGGTTGGTTACATGACCCCCGACCACGTCGCGTCCGGGACGCTCGAAACGGGGGAGATTGGCTATCTCGTGACGGGTCTTAAGGATATTGCGACCGTTCGTGTTGGTGATACGATTACGTCTTTGCCCGTCGCTTCTTCTGTGACTCCTCTCCCGGGTTACCGTGAAGTCCGCCCGATGGTCTATGCCGGTATTTTCCCTGGAGATGGATCCGAATATGAGCGTCTTCGCGATGCCATGATGAAGCTCAAGCTCAGTGATGCAGCGCTCACGTTTGAACCAGAACATTCGTCCGCATTAGGGTTTGGGTTTCGTACCGGGCTCCTCGGCATGCTCCATCTTGAGATCGTGCAACAGCGCTTACTCCGTGAGTTCGATATGGATGTCGTCATGACGACGCCATCGGTAGGGTACGAAGTGCGTCTTACGAATGGTGAAGAGCTGTTCGTAAAATCACCTGCAGATTTTCCCGACGCTTCTCGCATTGGGGAGTCTCGTGAGCCGTGGGCCAAGGTCGACATTGTGTCGCCTAAGGAATATCTCGGGAACGTGATGGCATTGGTTCAGGATCGTCGCGGGGTCTATAAAACAACGGAGTATCTCGACATGGAGCGAGCGATTTTACATTACGATATGCCGCTCGCGTCGGTGATTGTGGATTTTTATGACAAGTTAAAAGGCGTGACGGCTGGATACGCGTCATTGAATTACGAACTCATCGATTATCGAGCTTCTGATATCGTTCGTTTATCCATTCTGGTTGCAGAAGAGCCGGTTGAGGCGCTTGCAACCTTGCTTCACGAGACCGAAGCGTATCGTCGTGGCAAAGAAATTGTAGAAACGTTGAAAGATGAACTTCCGCGTCAACAATTTATCGTAAAACTGCAAGCGACGATTGGGGCGAAGGTGGTTGCTTCTGATCGCCTCTCCGCCTATCGCAAAGATGTGCTCGCAAAAATGTCTGGCGGAGACTATACTCGTAAATCGAAGCTCTTACAGAAACAGAAGAAGGGCAAAAAGCGTATGCTTGAACACGGCAAGGGGGCGGTCGAGATTCCGCCAGAGGCCTTCATCAAAGTGCTTCGCAGATCGTAGTCTTTTTCTCTACTCTCTATGAAAAAACGTGAACGACTCCAATTGATCATGAAAATTGTGGCGGCGATCATGATTGTGATGATGGTCTTGCCGCTCATGGGCGTGTTTGGGTTCTAAGTTGTATTTGGGATCGACACGGACCTGATCCCAGATCAGACACAGATCAGACACGTGTCTGATCCCAAAACCCTCCCCTTGACATACCCCCTATTTTTTGATCTGTTAGAAGAGAACATGAACCTTTTTTATGCGCATGCACTGGGCCGCAGCAGAACCTTGTCCTCCGTCTGAACGAATGGTCTATCAGGACCTCCCTCCGGTTGCCGCCGATCTTCTTTGGAGCCGTGGTCATCGGACGATCGAAGAGATCGATCGTTTTCTCCACCCTCGTTGGGACGAGCATACCCACAATCCAGAACAGTTTCGACATCTTCCCCCGGCCTTAAAGCGGGTTTTTTTGGCTCTAGAACAGGGCGAAACGATTACTGTTCATGGTGATTATGATGCAGATGGGGTGACCGGTTCTACCGTGCTCATGACCACCTTGCGAGAAATTGAAGAAAAACTGGGTAAAGAGAAGACCTGTGTTGATTACTATATTCCCCATCGTGATAAAGAGGGCTACGGTTTACGCCTAAAAACGGTAGATATTTTACGTGAACAGGGTACGAAGGTCATCATCACCGTTGATTGCGGTATCGCCTGCATCGAAGAGATTGCACTCGCACGAACGTACGGCATAGATGTGATCGTGGTTGATCACCATCAGTTTGGAGAGGTATTACCAGATGCCTGGCTCATTCATCCGGGCGTTCCCGAAGAAACCTATCCATTCAAGCAACTCGCGGCGGTCGGTGTAGCCTTTAAATTTGCCTGCGCCCTCTTAGCTGAGGCGCGCCGTCGCGGTCTGGATATCCCTCCTGGTTGGGAGAAATGGCTCTTGGATCTCGTCTCCATCGCTACCGTGACAGACATGGTTCCACTTGTCGGCGAAAATCGCGTTCTT
>CAYHTN010000050.1:0-9069 GCA_964359565.1 uncultured Gammaproteobacteria bacterium | reverse complement strand
TCGGCGACCTGCATGACAGCCCCGAACCGACGTTTCAGGGTGGCGTTGCTAGCATCAATGTCGTAGTTCACTCCATTGGCAGCAAGGACCATGATGTGCATCCCAGAGACGGATAGCGTTCTTCCCGTCACGGTACGTTTCAGTTTTATGTTGGGACGTTCGACGACGAGGACCTGTTTGATATCTTTGATCCACTGGCCAAGATGGAGGCCACGATTTTCCTGATTGGAAGCGAAAGATGCCTGTGGAAGGAGCATCGAGGCTGCAAGACTGAGGGTAACCACTGAAGAAAGGTATTTCATAAAAGGGTGAATGATGAATAAAGGGTTCGGCAGCGCGCAAGACCGCGTGTATCTGTGCATACAGCGGCGTGGGCAAAGTGTTACAGGCGCCTGAAAACCCCCTGCGTCTTTCTTACCCAAACGTAAATGCGTAGGCTTCAAGACTTGGCGATGATAGGTCGATCCGGAGGACATGTTCTTCAGCACCTTGTTCGGTATCTTGAGCATCGATGAGCGAGTACAGACGTTCTTCCTGCATCTGTAGAAAACTTTCTTCGCCAATATAGACGATATCAGATCCGTTCTTTCCTTTTGGAATGGGATGTCCATCAAGCGTCACCTTGGCGAGCGTTTCCTGTGGACTATGGGCCACCAGGAATACACTTTTGGCCAGGTAGTGATAGATAATTCCTGCCGGTGTCCCTTGGCTTACTGCACGTTCGGGTTGGATATCCCATTTCCCATCGAGGACAAGACGGTTGGGAGGATAGGGAGCTTTGGCCACAAAATACTGCATGCCACGGGAACCCACTCGACCGTTGGCGAGATATTCATTGCGTGATGCGCCGAAGTACGTTTCGGGACTTTGTGCATCTGTCTGCGCTGTAACGATCTTTACGAGGCCTGAATGAGATGGGGTGCCCATAGAGACGGGCATCGTTCGTAGTAGCTCTTGAATCTTCTTTTCCGTCTCATCGTATTTTCCTTCTCCGATATGATCGTAGACGATGTTTCCCTCAAGATCGATCAAGTACTTGCGTGGCCAGTAGCTGTTGCCATAAGCGTTCCATGTTCCATAGTCATTGTCGAGGACAATGGGGAATGTGATCCCAAATCGCTTCATGGCCGTCTCGACATTGGAGAGTTTCTTTTCGAAGGCAAATTCCGGGGTATGGATGCCTATGATTTCCAGCCCCTGATCCTTGTACTTGTCATACCAGGCGTTCAAAAAGGGGAAGGTGCGAATACAGTTAATGCAACTATAGGTCATGAAGTCGAGCAAGATGATCTTTTTTCCGATGAGTTCCTTTAGATGAACGCTTGTGGCATTTACGAAACCAGACGCATTTTCAATTTCGTGATAGCGCGGCAGATGCTGTTTGACGGAAGGGTTTGCTGTTGTGGTGTTGCTTTTTGGCAACGCTTTTTGCAGGAGGTGCTGTTCAAGGTTCGTAATGTTGAAGGGACTTCTCGCCAGAACGTAGGTTTGGAAAGACTTATCTGCTCCACTCATGATAAAAATCCCTACAAGAATAAATAAGATGCCGAGACCACGTTTAAACCACCCCCTCGGATTGGCGGCCCAGGCGGCATTGCGAATAAACCGTTGGCCAAGAAGACTGATGGCGAGCAGAACCAAAGACAGCCCGATGGCGTAGGCGATTAAATAGATGGTGCCGACGAGAAGACTCCGGGGAAGAACGGTGGCAAGAATGAGAAAATAGGTCGGAGAACAACTGGAAAAAACGGGACCGAGAGAGAGACCGATGAGCACATCGCTCCAACGCGACGGGGTCCTTGCTGACGCCGCCAGTAATTGTTCTGATCGATTCGAGAGTCCGAAACGGATGCTAACCCATTCCCATAGCTCTGGAAAAACACTGATGAGGCCGAAGCTGATAATGATGACTCCTGAAACAGTATTCCAGAGAGAGGCGGGGATATTGATGAAGAGGGTGCTGAATTTTAGGAGCAAAGTGAAGGCGACGACCGCCACGGCCAAAGAGGCGGTGATGATGTACGGGTTTCGTTTACCTGTCCCTTGTGATGATCCACCGATAATGATCGGGAGAAGCGGAAGGACACAGGGGGCGAGCACCGTGAGGATTCCGGCGATGAAGGAAAGGAGGAGAAGAGTCATAATGTCTGTTGAGATTTCCGTGAAGCCAATACCATCTGTTCCCAGGCGAGGATAGCGATCTTCCGTTTTTTGCCCCAGCGATACGCTCCATATCCCCCTTTGGAAGGAAGGACGCGGTGACACGGCACAAGGAGAGGGAGAGGATTTTTTCCGAGGGCGGTGCCGACGGCGCGGTAGGCTCGTGGATGACCTACGATGTTCGCTACCTGTTTGTAGGTGCGAGTTTCGCCTAACGGGATTGCCATAACGGTTTGCCACACCTTCCGTTGAAAATCCGTTCCTGAGACGGAGGTTCTTATCTCCATGCGCCAATAATAGCCCCAACAATAATGAGAGTTACGAACGTGTTCCCGATGTTTAGCCAAAACAGTGTCTTTTTTCCTCCCCAAATCAGATCTGCGAATTTGACGGGCACGATAAATCCCAACCAGACAATAAACCCGGTCATGGCTCCCTCTGCGGCTGTTGGGTGCCCATATCCCGTGATGAGTCCTGTTAAGACGTAAAACATGACAAGGCTGGCTATAAACTGGCCCAGGTAGCGCAGACCCATCCCTTTCTTCATCGCCTCCTGCTTCTCTTTGCTCCAGGCATCCATCCCCATCTCTCGCATAAACAGCTTACCGAACAAGGGACCGTACCAAATGCTCCCAATAACCATGGAAATAATCCCTGAGACCAACAACACGGCCAAGTAGTTTTCCTGCATCATAGATGGGATTATCAATGAATAATTGATATCTGCATGGTACGGTGAGAGAGACGTTATGGAAAGGGAAATGCTCTGTCCAGACTAAGTCTTGTACTGGACAGGACTCATTCTGTTCATCGTGAGGATATTCTTTTATAGTGGTTGGATATGAGTGATCTCATCGCAAAAATGACGGCCAGTGTCGTGATTATTGAAGATGGTCGGTGCTTGGTCTTAGAGGAAATCGAGGATGATGGAACGAGGAAATTTAATTTACCAGGCGGACATGTTGAGCTTGGAGAAACGCTCTTGGAGGCGGCGATACGCGAAGTCAAGGAGGAGACGGGATATGATGTGCAGATCGGAGATCTCTTAGCCGTCCAAGAGCTTTGTTGGAAGACGCATCATACAGCAAAGTATATTTTTTACGGACGACGGCTTGGAGGAGCATTGAGCTTGGAACCGGGAGTGGTCGCTCATTGGATGAATAGAGGAGAAGTGGACGCAATATCCGAGGATCGATGGGTGCGAAATATGAACGAGGTTCTTCGGTGTGGACTAGACGGATACAAAATCGATGCACGTGCGGTGATGTTGTACGATGAAGGAAAGAGAGTTCGGTGGGGATGACGTTCATGAATCCGCTCGGGAGGATGCCTTGTCAACCAACGTCTTTTTTTGTAGTCTCTTGAAGCGATTGTATGCATAGGGGCGTCGTATAATGGTAGTACAACGGTCTCCAAAACCGTTAGCGCGGGTTCGATTCCCTCCGCCCCTGCCAGACAGGAAACACGGACACATGTTCCGTGTTTTTTGCATCTACGTAGCCGTTTTCATCGAGTTCTAGCCGTTCACAATCGCGTTTGATCTGCGGAGCGATAATAGAAAACTTTTCCCAGACGTTCTTGGCGTTAAACGCGAGTATTCCGTCTTTCAACACAAAGTTCGAGCCGAGCGCAACGGCCGTGCTGCGCTTGAGCTCGTAATTCCCATTTTCAAACCAGTCTTTGGCATGCGCCGCGAACTCAAACACGTTCTCGACACGCTCACGCCAATTGTCAGATCGTTGCTCGGTGTCGTTCAGCTTTTCCTTGAGTTGACGCTGTTCTTGGAGCAATCGTTCCTTTTGATGGGCGTATTCGTCGTTCGTCAGCAAATCACCAAGCCGCATATCCGTGAGCTTGTCGATTCTCGCCTGAATTGCGTTGTAGGCAGATTGAAGCGAGCGATACGCCTTGGTCCGGTCATCACATTCGGTCAGATTAGATTCTTTCAACCAACGGATCGCCCAATTCGCAAAACCAGTCGGCACGTTCACGGTTTCAAGGACTTTTTGGAATTGATCTTCAAGCAGTTTGCCGGTGATAAATTTCTGACTGCATTCAACGCTCTTATTTTTCTTGGTGCAATGATAATATACGTACTGCTTGCCAGATGCTTTGGTTTTTTCTTCAGCCGTGATCATGCCACCGCACTCACCGCATCGGATGAGTCCGGTCAGAGGAAATTGATGCTTTTGGGGCTTTGGCACAGGGTTTCCGAGGATTTTCTGCGCGTCCCAAAACTCTTTCTCAGTGATCATTCGCTCATGGGTGCCGGTATAACGCCGTGCGGTTCCTTCGACATCTCGCGCGATGACACCGTAGTAAAAATGGTTACGAAATAAATTGTAGATCGCGCTTTTTGAAATCGGCTTCCCACCGGCACGTCTGGTTTTACGAGAACGAAAATTCCATTCGCCGTTGGCCTTCGTTCTGATCTGCTCGATGGAATACGCGCCGGTCAGCACCAAATCCCACATTTTACGGATGATATGAAAACGTTCTGGATCCGGAACGATGGTATGGTCATCGAGTTTGTTTATGTAGCCCATCGGGGCATTCCCGGGGAGTCCACCCATCTCGAGTTTGGCGCGGTTGCCACGTTTCACGTTTTTGCCAAGATCATCGATGTATTTCTGTGCCATGCCAAATTCCACGTACATCAAAATCGTATTGTCTTCCTCCCTTGAATACGACTGACTTGGCGTCACGATCGACAGTCCATCGTTTTTGATGCACCAAATGATACGCCCGCCATCAACAGGATTGCGAGCTAATCGATCAAGTTTCCAGCACAATACGCCGTGGATCTGGCCAGCTTCGACCATTTCCATGAGTTTGTTGAATACCGGACGCCCCGGCGCTTTGGCCGTCATGGATTCGCGCATGATCTTGAGTTCCCCATAGCCAAGCCGAGCGGCAATGGCTTGTAGCTCATTTATCTGGGAATCGATCGACAAAACCTGCCGATCTTCGGATTCCGTGGACTTTCGAGCGTAAATGACGAAATGTTTCATGTTGGTGTGTTTCGTAGCTTCATTTGAGCCTTTCTACAAGTTTTCGATGTGCTTCGCCGGAAAGGATGGGATGCGCGAATCGATTGTTCAGACTGCCAATCTTCTTCAAGAATTTTGCATACCGTTTAGTTGGATGGCCTTTCCAGAATTTGACGCGGATTTTCCGCTCCATTGCATCGAGTTGGTCCGACCGATTGAGAAAAAGTCCATAGATTCCAAACACGTGCGATCGCTTTTCCTGCTGGCTTTGATACGCAAGATCGTGGCATCTGCGACACGCGAAATACGGACCAGCCGAATACAGCACGCCAATCCGACGTCGGCATGGAATTCCGCTACGTGATGCCGGACAGATAAACCAATAGCGGACGCCACCGTAGTTGCAGGGCGTCGTAACCAACTCGACATCATATTCCATCGGTTCTCCAGCTGCTTTGTATGACAGGCGCATGTATGGTCTGCCGCTTTCAAAACACAATTGAAAAGCGATGCTGCGTTCACCGTAGATCGAACGCCACGTCATCGTCCCAGAGCTGAAATGGCGCTTGAGGAATTCCATTCTTCGCAGCTTCGAAATCGGGAAAGGGCACGCGAACTCGCAGACGTTTTTGGAGCGATTGGCCGAGATTCCGAATTTTCGCTTAGCCGTTTCCATCACAGGCTTGGATAAAATTGAAAGAACAAAAACGGGTGAGAGGTTGAACCTACTGGAACGTGCAAAGAAAAGAGGCATTCAAGCCTTCCCCGTCATTCATCCCTACATTGCCGGCATGTCCGATCTTTCGTTTTTGCCTCGCCTGAAAGAGATGGGATACGACGAAGTTGATGTGAAGGGTTTACGATTCAATCCAGATACGATGTCGTCGTGGATGCCGCCTTCTTCTCAAGCGCAATACGAAGGAACGAATGAGCAAGAAGTTTTGCCTGAAGATGGCTGGAGAGAACGGGTAGAGCAAGCGGGTTTGCAGCTGGTCGGACTCAAGAGTTGGTATCGACGTGGCTTTGAAACGATGTCGCCAAAGCTGACTCGCGAGGAGGCGGAGAAACTGGTTAGTGAAATCATGAGACGGGCAAACATTACGTCCTCCGACTCAGATAAAGCCGTAATTGAAGAAGCAATAAAGCGAAGGATGTAATTCTAGCGAAATTATTGTCACGAATTTGCTTTACAAATTAGCCAAAATTTAGACAATCGCGCTTATTTTAGCCAAAATAGTGATTTTTTGGTTGCCAGACGCCCTTGACAAGAACGTCTTTTTGTGTTATAGTAGTTCGTCAAGATGACAAAGCGGGTAGTTGAACCTTAGAACTAAACAAACAAGATTCCATTCGAAAGCATATTGTCCTACATCAGACTTCCTGGTGTACGGTACGCCGCTTTCGAGCGGAGAAAAGGATTCCCAATGAGCAAGACGTTCTTCGGCTTCGGCGTCGCCCCCTCGATGTTCCCCTCGGACTGCGCGATCGCGAAGCGTTCGCTCTCGCCCGAGCAGGCGAAGGCGGTTCTGGCCGAGGGCGTGGAGCTCTGCCTGAACCCGTCGCACAAGGCGACGATCGAGGTCATGACCTCCCGCTTCGGCATCGAGGTCACGATCCCCGCGAAGGCGGCGACGATCAAGATGAGCGCGGGCGACCGCCTGCTCGTCATGGGCGTCTCCGGCCTCCCGCGCCTCGAGGGCCGGCACGAGTACACCAACGAAGAGGTCGCCGGGGCGAAGTTCGACTTCTCGCTCTGGACGGTCTCCGAGGGCTAGCCAACCCTCGCCTCGCACATTCTCCTGGATTGGCTTCCAGGTTTCGGTAAAGATTGAAAGCGTCGACTATCGACACACTGCAATCAAGGCCTGACCGTAGAAAACGATAGGCCACACTCCTGAGAGAGGGCGTCGCGCATGCAACTCGCGTCGCCGCCCTCACCTCAACTGACCGTCCGACTTCGTCGGACTGCCTGAGAGGTACATAGGAAAGCGAAACGTCCCGAATGAGAGGACGTTTTTTGATGTCGATTCTCTAACGGAATCTGGTCATGTATGATAAGATTTGTTTAGTGTCTCGTATGCAAACAATCCAGATCGCCCTATTCAAGGGTAAAAAAATCAGAAAAACACTACATAAAAATGAGTGGTGGTTTGTGGTTGAAGACGTTGTTTCAGTCCTCACGGATTCTGTGAACGTCAAAGACTACATCAACAAAATGCGAGCTAGAGACGAGGAATTGAGCAAAGGGTATGGACAGATTGTCCATACCCTTGAAGTGCCTACGGAGGGCGGAAAGCAAAAAATGAATTGTGCCAACACGGAAGGGATCTTCCGCATTATTCAGTCCATTCCATCAGCTAAGGCTGAACCTTTTAAGCGCTGGCTCGCCAAGGTGGGTTACGAGCGCGTGCAAGAGATCGAGAATCCGGAATTAGCTACCAAGCGAACTCGAATGCTCTACAAGCTCAAGGGTTATAGCGAGGATTGGATCGAAAAACGCATGCGTGGCATCACGATCCGTGAGGAGCTGACGGATGAGTGGCAAAAACGCGGAGCACAGGAACAGAGAGATTACGAAATCCTCACAGCCGAGATATCAAAGGCAACGTTTGGCGTCACACCGAGCGAATACAAGAAACTCAAAGGACTCAAACGCCAGAACCTCCGCGATCACATGGACGACTTCGAGCTTATCTTCACCATGCTCGGCGAGCGTTCCACGACCGAGCTTCATACGACCAAGAATTCAAAAGGGTTATCTGAACTCAAAGACGACGCAAAGACCGGCGGAAACGTCGCGGCCGTCGCAAGAAAGGAGCTGGAAAAGCAACTTGGGCGATCGGTCGTGTCCAAGAAAAACTATCTGAAGAAACCGCAAAACAAAAAATTGTTGGATAAATAATGCTATGGAAAAACTCAATCGACAACAAATCCTCGAGCGCCGTAAGGAAATCGAGCAGGAGCTGCTAGAGCTTCTCGCTGCGGCAGAAAGCGAATTCGGTCTAGATGACGTAAAAGAAGCCATCTTCAATGAAGAAGAAACGGACGACATGATGAAAGTCGTTGCCATGTTCGATAACGGCCAAGGAGCGGGAGACTTAAGTAATATCTTGGAAACCGTGAGCGATGCATGGAATTATTTCCCGCATAAAATACTGAACGGCATCAGTCCGGCGGAAAAGGCATCGGAGCGATAGTGGTCGAACCGTAAATAACTTGCAATGAATGCTATTTAATTGTAAATACTTAACTTCAAATTTATGACTACACACGAAATGAAACTACAGCCAGCTCCATTTGCCGCTATTCAAGCGGGGAGCAAGATTATCGAATCTCGTTTATATGACGAGAAGCGTCAGCTGATACAATTAGGCGATCAAATCCTTTTTAAAAATATGGCTAATTTGGACGAAACGATTACAACGAGAGTTGATGGATTATTGAGGTACTCCACTTTTTCAGCTATGTTTAGTGATTTTCCAGCCGCCTATTTTGGTGGTGAGTCGAAAAGTGCACTTGAGGCGCAAATATATAGTTTTTATTCAAAAGAAGATGAGTCAAAATTCGGGGTTTTAGGTATCCGAATTACAAAGGCCTGATTGAAGTCGGTGGGGTTGACCCATCAGCTTCATTGTGTTAAGAAAAGCTCGACTTTAGTGCGGATGGTCCGCATTGGGTCAGTTTTACGCAAGGCGTATTTTGCGCCCCTGTAAGACGCAGAGGAGATTTGTCATGTCAGACATTCAAATCAGAGAGGCACGAGAGGGTGATTTCGAGTTCGTCGCAACGCTCATGGATGATGCGTTGAAGGCGTACTACGACGGTGATCACCGCGCACACGCCGAACGCATCTTCAACACGCACATCTCGGGAGGCACTGACAGGGTCGGTCACTTCTCCGCAGAACAACGTATGTTCA
>CAYHTN010000049.1:0-9259 GCA_964359565.1 uncultured Gammaproteobacteria bacterium | reverse complement strand
ACACTGGATACAAGGATGGTGAGTATGGACTACCGGCAGGACACGTTGATGGTGGAGAGGACCTCGTGAGCGCGATGCGTCGAGAAGCACGCGAGGAGATTGGCATCGATATCGATCCTAAGGAATTGACGCTTGTCCACGTGATGCATCGTCAGTGCGGCGATCACGAGCGGCTCGATTTTTTCTTTTCGGCGAATTGTTGGTCAGGTGAGATCGTGAATAACGAACCGAACAAATGTTCAGAATTGCGCTGGGCTTCTCTGGATGCTTTACCAGATGGCGTGATCGACTATTATCTTCAAGCGTTTGATCGTGTACGAGAAGGGGAGATGTATAGTGAGTTTGGGTGGTAATTATTCAAAAAGCGGATAGATATAAAGATCTTGAAACGTTATGAATGATACGCAAAAAAATTGTCTCGTTGTGCACGGATGTCCAAGCAGCGATCAGTCGCTCATGGATTTGAGCGAACGCACATACACCAAGCATTGGATTCCGTGGATTCGGCGTGAACTTAATGCACGCGGGATAGAGACACAGGTTCCGCTGTTGCCAACGCCATGGGCGCCAGTGTACGCGGCATTTAAGGCGGAGTTTGAAAAGTATCCAGTGAGCGAGTCAACAATTTTGATCGGTCACAGTTATGGCGGCGCTTTTCTCGTTCGATGGCTTGGAGACACCAAACAAAAGATCGACACGTTGGTTCTTGTGGCGCCATGGAAGATTGCTGATCCAGACAAGGTTGGACGCGATGCGTACTACGGATTTTCGATCGACGAAACAATTTCGCAGCGCGTAAAGAGGATCGTGATGTTCGTCTCCGACGATGAGGAAGAGGATGGAAAAAAGAGCGTGGAAATATTTCACAGGGCTCTTGGCGGCAAGCTCATCGAGTTGCATGGTCGCGGACATTTCACAATGGACTCGATGGGGACGGATGAGTTTCCGGAATTGTTGGAGGAAGTGATAGGTTGATTTAGTCTGCTAAATTTACTAGAATGAAAGTAATTCGTATGGACAAAAAACAGCAGTTTTTGAAAGTCTATTCCTCGCTCCCACTGGGGATTAGAAAGGAAATTGTTGCGGTATTGGACGATCCTGTTGGTCCTGTAACATGGGAAGCGGCATTTATTGAAGTAAATCAAGACACCCCTATGGGTATTAAAATTTTGGATAAACTTATCGCCATGGAGATCATATGATGGAAGAAGTCAAAAAGAAAAAGAGCGATGAAGAAGTTCGCAAATTGATTGTTGCTCGCTTATCCGTTTTGTCACCAGATACGTACATTGCCATCGGATCAGATGGGAGCTTTTCCCGTGACGATTTAATTAGGCGTGTTGAAGCGGGTGACGATATTGGAAGGGAGATAGAGGATATGCAGATGGAGTGGCTACGGTCCTTGAAGCAAAGGGCGATGGTATGATTTTGTTTTCGCGTCCAGATTATGAGTCAGTGACTAAGTACCTTTCCGCTTTGGCGAAGCAGTTAATTAGGGAAGCCGCGTGGAAGGTAATAGACGTCGTGGATCTCTTTGGACGAAAAGCAAACAAGATCGAATTAGAGGGACGGCTGAAAAAGATGCAGCCGTCTCTCGTTGTATTGACTGGTCATGGTGGCGAGGATTTCGTGACAGGTCAAGATGATGAGATTCTTGTCCGTGCAGGGGTGAACAGCGAGATATTGTCTGGAATGATAACCTATGCCGTTTCGTGCCAATCGGCCGAGCGCCTTGGGCAAGAAGTTGGTTCCTATCCTGATACTTGTTACATTGGATATGAAAAGAAGTTCAGCTTTTTACATTCGCACGGATATTTCCAAAATCCAGAGGCGGATCCTGTGGCCCTACCATTCATTGAATTTTCAAATCAAATCGTTCGCAGTTTGTTGAAGGGACATTCGACACATGAGAGTGTTGAGCGGGCGAAGAACGTCGGGCAAAATTATTTACAGGAGTTGGAATCGAGTCTATCAGATCCAGACAAGCGTATGTCTGCCGCTCTTTTGTGGCGGGATATCTCTTGCTTAGTTGCTTGTGGGGATGATGAGAAAAAAATATGAATACCACTACGGCAGGTTCATCGAATTTTCTTGTCGTGGACATTTCACGATGAACTCGATGCTGACGGATGAGTTTCCGGAGATGTTATACACATCCAGACGAAACTTTTTTTGCTTGATCGTTTCTTTTTATCGTTGAGAGAAAAACTGGTGTTCAGAAACTGTCAGCTTTGTTTGACAAGTGTCTAAAAAATGGCTTAGATTAGCATAAAATCGCTTGACGAACAGGCGATTTTTTGGTGGAATAAGACTAGATCGCGCTCCCAAATCTCTCTTTCAAAGTTTTGATCCTGGCTCCTCTCGAGCAAACAGGCTCCTGAAGGAATATAGTCGACGGCTTGGGTGGTTCGGAGATGCTGGAATCAGAGCAAAAAGAGATATTGGAAGCGATTAGGGACGACACTGCTCGCGTGTGGGAGGCGGCAGTGTCGTTCCGAAACATGTTGTGGCCAAAACTTGTCGAGTGGTCAGAACAATAATGGTCAAAGATCTCGGCGGGCGCAGGAAGGCCTCGTGCGCCCAACGAGACGGTTGACCATGGTGGTTATCCCGTTTCGTTTGGTCGTTCACAATCCACGAGGTGTTGCCATGTTCCGCACGTTCCGTCGTTCGTCCACGATCCTGACTTGGATCGCTGCGTCCTCTCTGATCCTGCCGCAGATCGGCTGTGAGTACGGACTTCACGTAGTCGTGCCCGCAGACGATGTCCTGGATCCGCTCGTCCCGTCCGATCAGGGCGGCGGAGGCGATTACATTTTTCTGCCATGTCGAGCTGGTGAGTTTCGAGTCTGCACGCAGGGGCCGTTTGGTACCACAAGTCACTCCGGTCGTTCGACCATGTACGGCATCGATCTGGACACGTCCAACACTGTGGACGAAGAACTCTACGCACCTGCTTCCGGAACGATCCATCTGTTCTCGGAGACGGATTCTGGCGGGTTCGGCATCGCAATCACAATCGATCGCGGTGACGGCACGTACGTCGTACTTGGTCATCTCGACTCGGTTTTCGTTCACGATGGTGAGCAGGTCGTGGCAGGACAACTGATCGGCTACGAGGGTTGCACCGGCGTCTGCACTGGAGATCACGTCCACATCGGCCTCATGCGAGGCGATGCAAGTCTCAAGCCGTCGCTTGGTGAGTCGATCCCGACCGCGTACTTCACATACGATGTGGAAACCGGCTCCGCATTTTCGGTCATCAACGACAGCGATTTCGTCTGTGGCATTGCCGCTGAAGGCGATCCGCAGGACGGACACGGCTACGCCGCCTCTTTGCAGGTTCCAGCTTGGCATCCCAACGATAGCCTCGTCAAGACCGGAAATGACCCGCGCGTTTTCTTGCTCGATCAGAACGATCGGCGGTGGATCACAACACAGGATGTCTTCTGGAATTCCGGATATGACTTCCGTAACGTCGCGACGATCTCAAGCTACGAGATGGGCTGTTACGGTGAGGGTTTTGACATCGATGAGGCGTGGGCTGTGGACGCGGTGCGCGATTCGCAAGGGCAGATCTGGCTCCTCCTTGGGAGTGAAGATTTGGGTCCACGCATTCGCCGGCCAGTATTGGACATGGCGTGGGATCAGGTGCTCGCAACATGGGGGCTCCAGTACAGTTCCACCAACCTTCCGCCACAGGTTGCATCTGGCGATTCGCGTCTCACGGATTGGATTCCACAGGAGGAGAACGCGAAGTTCCGCAACGGTACGATTCTGCGCGAGCAGTCGAACTCGGACATCTACATCGTTTCCAGTGGCGTGGCCGTTCCGGTCGTCGACTGGAACACCTATCTCTTCCTGGGCTACGGACGAAGAGAGATCGTCTGGATTCCGGATGGAGCAATCGCGTCGATTCTGTTCTCGCAAGGGAGCTGTCTCTTCGGGGAATGGTGTATCGACATGGAGGTTGCAACGAGCTGCGGCGAGACTCTGAACCTCGGTCATCATCAAGGCAACGATGTTTTCGGCAATCACGACGATGGTCCAATGGACGATGATGATGTTTCGGATGATGATGCGGATGATGACGATTCTCCAACGGACGATGACACGACCGAAACTGACACGGAAGAGCCGACTCCGGAGGAGGAACCGACTCCGCCCACGACACCTGCTGATCCGTGTGCTGGAGAGGGTGCGTGTATTGCCGACCTCGATCTGGACGGCGTAGATGAAACACTCCTCCTGTCTGACAGTGAGTGGATCGCTGGGGCCAGTGTGAGCGAGCCTAGCTATGTCTGGGCAAACGTGCTTGGATGCTTCGACGGTTCACTTGGCGCTGTGGACTACATCATTCCAGACTTGGATGTCAACGATTACTACGCGATCGACTTTCAGGGATTCGCCAACCCATGCATGAGCGAACTCACGCTCATCGCGTCACTCGGCTCGGACGGCGCGCCTCCAACTCCGTGGATGAGCAACTGGTACTGGTGGCAGAACGCACCGTTTTGTTCCCAGGGATCGACTCTGTGCGATCTTCAGGACAATGGGAATACTTGGGAGGACTGGCTCCTCTCGGTTTCCTGGAGTCCGATTGTCGGTCTCATTCCCAACGGCAACGGGTTCACTAGCAACGTACAACTCTGACGCACAATCCTCGAGACGACTCTCGTGGATTTTTTTCTGTGGCAGATGCTGTCCGTGGGCATTTGTTGTTTTACAAAAGACTCCAAATCGTTTATCTTACGATTAAGATTAACTATGTCCCCACGTCGTCCATCAGGCGAACTTCCCTGGACACCCGCCCAAACGCAGGCGCTTTTGGGGCACGCGGATACGATTAACAACCTTCGACCCAGAGTCGAGGCAGGCGAGGCAACGCTTGATGAACAAAAAAGGTTTGTCCTTGCCGTTTCCAGTCTTGAGGTGGCAATCAAAGATAAGGAGCGTCCTCCTTCCCAGGTCATCCTCACCTCTACCCCTGAAGGCCAAGAACTACGTTTCGATCTCCGTGAACTCCGTACCCAATGGGTCACGTTCTACCAGTCCCATGGCCTCACGGCCATTCTTAAAGATAAACAAGGCTTGGACACCATCCCCCAAGAAATTACCCTTACACCAGAACAGATTGAAATACTCAAAGAAAAAGCCAAAGAAGGCTTCACACGCATCACCCTTGTTCCAAGAGGGATCGAGGCTCACCTTGCTCTTCTCAAAGAGAAACTGGTGGATGGATTGGAGAAAGATTCGAACGGCGAACCAATCGAAGCATTTTTAAATGACTACGAAGACAAAAAGGGTGTAAAGTCGAGCTTCCCCACCCAGATTGAAACCACAGACCCCTCCCGTAAAGACACCCCTTACCTCCTCCTCACCAATCCAGATCAACCCCTTCACCCAGGGTCCAAGAACAAGACAGCCAATGCCCTACTTCCCGAGTTCGAAGCCCTCGGTCTCTCCGGCCTCACCCTCCATGACTTCTTCATTGAAGAACGCTTTCACCTAAACCAAACACAAAAACATCTCGTCGATTGGGGACACAACGACTGGACCTGGCTCCTCTCCTCTAGGGATGCCGCCTCCCGTGTGCTTTGTGCGAGCTGGCGTCCGGGCAACCACTGGGTCGGGGTGGTCTCGAGTCCGTCCGGCAGCTCGAATCCGTATCTTGGGGCCCGTTCCTCGGTCGTGTTGGCCCTTGAATCTTGATCTTGAACTTCTTTAATTCTTAACCTTGAGTTTTTCCGCCCCCCTCATTATGCCCAAGCCAAAAAAACAACACAGGGTATTACCGATGCCTCGCCGCGCGGCGTTGTTTTGGGATGTGGATCCAAAAACCATAGACCAAAAAAAGCATGCAAAGTATGTTATCGAACGCATACTTGATGTGGGGAATGAGCGCGAATTGCGATGGCTCATGCGACGTTATTCCCAACGCCAGATCAGATCTGTGACGGCGGCTTCCCGTGGTGTGCTGCACAATAAATCAAAAGCCTTATGGTCGCTCGTCTTCAAGTAGAAGAGCTCGAGAATCCGAATATCGATTGTCTCCCGCGACAAACGCAGGGAGCTCTGCGTTTTTTTTCGGCGTCGACCTTCATGACAGACGATTGGTATCTGGCAGGAGGTACAGCGTTGGCTTTGCAAGCAGGTCATCGACGTTCGGTTGATCTGGATTTTTTTACGCCTAGTCCTTTGTTCAAAATAGACACAATCGAACGTCCTCTTTTAGCTACAAAAAAATGGGAAACGAAGATGCGTGAGGAAGGGACGTTATTTGGTGAACTTGCCCAGGCAAAGGCGAGTTTCATTTCCTATCCTTTTTTTATCCCGAGTCCGAAACGTCTCTCTTTTGGTTTTGTTCGTGTGCTCTCCAAAGAGGATATAGCCGTCATGAAGATTATCACCGTCAGCCAGCGGGGCAGGAAACGCGATTTCGTCGATCTTTATTGGTACTGTCGTAATATTGAACCGCTCGGATCTGTGTTAAGACGTGCGCCAGTCCAATTTCCAGGGCAAGAAAAAAACATCCAGCATTTTTTGAAGAGTCTCGTGTATTTCAAGGATGCCGAATCGGATCCTATGCCCACCTTGTATTTAAAAACGACTTGGACGATCATCAAAGCATTCTTCCGAAAAGAGATTACTAATATCGTAAATGAGAGGCTGTTTTGAAATATGCCCCGTTCACCCGAAGGATTTACGCTACCGGAACAGCTACAACGTCCGGACGCACTCGCCAAGCGTTTCTTTGTGTTGTTGAAAGAGCGCGGTGACCTGCGCAGATCGTTGCGCAGCGCCTCAACGATCGGGGAGGAAGAAGTGAACGCGCTACGAGAGGGCAAGGCCAGTAGTGTGCTTGAGATGCTTCGGGCGAGACGCGAACATGCAAGTAAAGCTAAACCTGTCGAGCGACTTTCTAAGCGTCTGGATGTCGACACGGAAGCCAAACAACGCTTGGGGGAGATCGACGCGGAGATAAAAAACGTACTGGATGCTCCGGGTGTTCGTGAGGCTGTCGCGAAAGTTCGGCATGAGCGAGTAGAGAAGAGTCAAACGTTCAAACAGGTGTCTGATGAGTTGGATGACCTCCAGGCCATCTTGGACGAACTTTCGGTTCAAGAGTATGCAATTCTGCGAGGTAAAGCACCGACAAAACTTGAACGGGAGATGTTGGAAGGGAACGCGATTGTGCGCGCTGAAGTGGAGCGCCGACTTCGCGCGCTTAAAGAATCGGGAGAAACGACTCGTATGGCGCGTATCGCGGAACTCCTCTCCTATCAAGAGCAGCTCCAAACCGACCGCTACGCCATGACCCCTTCGCGCTACGCTCTGGCCCAAGAGATCCAAACACTCTGGGCTCGCAGTGAGGCGGTGTTGCTCACCGGCCCTACCGGAACAGGCAAAACGGAATTGTTCGCCCATCTCACTAAAAAATTGTATGATAGGCCACTCTCTCGTTTGGTTCGTTGTACGCAAAATACCACTCCTGCGGAAATTTTTGGCAAGATGGGACTGAAAGCCGCAAAGGATGGAGCCACAGAGACAGTGTTTCAACCCGGCGTCTATGTGCAATCGATTGACGAGGGGATGCCTTGCGTGTTTGACGAATTTAATCTTCTAGAAACCAAGATCCGTTTCGGCATGAAAGAACTCTATAATCGTCAGGTGGGGGACACTGTGACGATCCAGGAGGATTCCGGGCTTGCGCATAAGATTCAAGAAGGTTTTGTGTTTGGCGCCACCGCCAACATTAAAAGCGCCAAACATAAAGAACGTTTTGAGCTTGATCCGGCAGAAGCGCGCGTGTTTGCCTCCCGTAAGGTTGACTACCTTCCTAAAGAAGAAGTCTACGACTTGATTCTTGCCAAGCTTATCGATCGCAAGGGTGAGCTGCGGCTCTCACAAGAAGACGCCAGCCAAACGCTCAAGTGTCTTTTGGAAGCCGTTGAGCTCACCCAGCAGGCATTTGAGGGTAAACAAACGCAGTTTTATGCGGAAGGCGCTGGAGCCAAAAAAATAGTCGCTTTGCTTGAGAAGGCCGTGTTCGATCAAGGGCGAGTTTTGAAAATCATTTCCGGTTGGACAGTGGCGGAGGCGCGCGGACAGTCATTTCGGGAATTTCTTGAAAATGAACTTTTGCACGTCATACGCACCGAGGACTACCCGGAAAAAGATCGACGGTTGCTGTTACAGATTTTTGTCACGAAAGGATTTTTCAACGGGCAACACTCTAAGGAGATAGGGATTCCAGGGGTGGACGAGGCGAAACTCACAGCGTGGGGTTGGAAGTTTAGCGACACCCCAGGCGCCGTTGCACAGGTGCTCACCCCCTCCCAGGTCGCCGATCTCGATCCGTTTAGTCTTCGCAAGATCCGCGCAGAGGCTTCAGCGGATGAGTTTTTAGAAGCGGACCAGGCAGACGCCCGTAAGGCTCTTGTCGCATTACACGGGTTGGATTTATCCAAGTTGCCAAAAGAAGTACGTGAGAGGCTGAAGGAAAACCGCGAATTCCCCATTGATCTCCGTGAACTCCGTACCCAATGGGTCACGTTCTACCAGTCCCATGGCCTCACGGCCATTCTTAAAGATAAACAAGGCTTGGACACCATCCCCCAAGAAATTACCCTTACACCAGAACAGATTGAAATACTCAAAGAAAAAGCCAAAGAAGGCTTCACACGCATCACCCTTGTTCCAAGAGGGATCGAGGCTCACCTTGCTCTTCTCAAAGAGAAACTGGTGGATGGATTGGAGAAAGATTCGAACGGCGAACCAATCGAAGCATTTTTAAATGACTACGAAGACAAAAAGGGTGTAAAGTCGAGCTTCCCCACCCAGATTGAAACCACAGACCCCTCCCGTAAAGACACCCCTTACCTCCTCCTCACCAATCCAGATCAACCCCTTCACCCAGGGTCCAAGAACAAGACAGCCAATGCCCTACTTCCCGAGTTCGAAGCCCTCGGTCTCTCCGGCCTCACCCTCCATGACTTCTTCATTGAAGAACGCTTTCACCTAAACCAAACACAAAAACATCTCGTCGATTGGGGACACAACGACTGGACCTGGCTCCTCTCCTCTAGGGATGCCGCCTCCCGTGTGCTTAGTGCGTACTGGGTTCCGGGCAGACACCAGGTCGAGGTGGGCTCGAGTCCGTCCGACGGCTCGAGTCCGGATCTTGGGGCCCGTTCCTCGGTCGTGTTGGCACTTGAATCTTGATCTTGAACTTCTTTAATTCTTAACCTTGAGTTTT
>CAYHTN010000048.1:5353-9372 GCA_964359565.1 uncultured Gammaproteobacteria bacterium | reverse complement strand
GATCAGCTTCTCAACCTGCGTCAGCTCCTTGCCTTGCTCGCTGGTCACGAACGTGATCGCCGTCCCGCGGGCACCCATCCGCGCCGTGCGCCCGATGCGATGCACATACACGTGCGGGTCCGGCGGGATGTCGTAGTTGATGATGTGCGAGATGGCGCTCACGTCGATCCCGCGGGACGCCAAGTCCGTAGCCACCAGCACGCGATATTTTCCGCCCTTAAACCCTTCAAGGGCCTCGCGCCGCTGCGCCAAACTCCGGTTCGAGTGAATCTCGGCCGCCGTATGTCCCATTTGTTTCACCGACCGCGTGATCTTTTTGGCGCCGTGCTTGGTCCGCGAAAAGACCAGGACCGTGCCGTGAATCTCGGCCAGGACTTTGTCGAGCAGCCGCGTCTTGTCCTGCTTTCTCACCACGTACACTTCCTGCGACACTTTTTCCGCGGCCGTGCCCGAGCGCGCGATCTCGATGCGCACCGGCAGCTTCATGTAGCTGGTTGCGATGTGCACGATCTGCTGCGGCATGGTGGCCGAGAACAGCATGGTCTGCCGGTCTTTGGGCACGGACTGCAAGATGCGCTTGATCTGCGGCTCAAATCCCATGTCGAGCATGCGGTCGGCTTCGTCTAAGACCAAAACCGTGACGTCGGACAAACTGATCGTCCGCTGTTCAAGGTGATCAATCAAACGCCCCGGCGTGGCGATCACGATGTGCGGTTTGCGCTTCAAGGCCGAAAGCTGCGGCTGCATGGACTGCCCGCCGATAAGCACGGCCGTGCGAAGCCCGATCTCCTTGCCGATTTTCGCGAGTTCCTCCTCCACCTGGAGCGCGAGTTCGCGCGTGGGCAGAATCGCGAGGCCCTTCCCTTTAACCTGCGCGAGGCGCTGGATCATGGGAATGCCGAAAGCGAGCGTCTTTCCGGTTCCGGTCTGCGCGATGCCCATGAGGTCCTTCCCCTCAATGGCGATGGGTATGGACTTCGTTTGGATCGGCGTGGGCAGCGTGAAGCGCTGCCGGTCGAGCGCGTCGAGCAGCTTAGGGGCGATGCCCAGTCCGTAGAAACCGGAGGGCTGGCGGGTGATGTTTGGCATGATTGATAATTACTTCTTTCGATCTTTCAATTCTATTTCCTCTTTGACGAGATCGAATTTGACGACGAAAACATCAAAAAATCCTCTTTGTCCCACGACTCCGTATCCCAGCCGCGCAATGCCTGGCAGAAAACCGGCTTTAATCTCATATGACCAACCGCCGACGTTGATGGTAACTGGATGAATGTAATAAGGTTCGACTATTCCGGTAATACCCCCGACTTCCTGACGATCCCCCTTCGCGATATCAATGCCCAGGATTTCCCCGATCTGGGCATCAAAAATACAAACGTCCGCGCCGGAATCTACGAGAACTTCGTATGTAACGACGCGGCCTTGATGAATTATTTCAATTGGAATCACCGGCCTCAATACTTGCGCACTGTATTTCTTGTAACGAAATTTCATAACCCGAAACCGACGTACGACACCAATTTTTCCGGCATATGAGTAAGGATGGGTTTTTTGCAACCCGAGCGTTGCGCTTCTTCCCATGCTTTCTTTGCGGTTTCGCCGCTTCCAACGACGGTGACTTCGTCATCAAGCAACGCCACCCACAGCCCCTTATATTTCTCGTATATCTGGGTCCAATCAATAGGCATGAAATTAAAAATAGCAGAAAGAGGGCACATGGGCAAGTCGTGAACATTTATCCGTATCACCATCACCGGTAATCGCTTGATAAATGACGAAATATCAGCTATCGTCAGCCAAACATTCGGGGATCGTTCCTCGTCGCCCGCGCGGCGCGGGACTCCTCGGAATGACAATAGGTTACCCCTTCGGGGATCGTCTAATGGTAGGACAGCGGCCTTTGAAGCCGTGAATCATGGTTCGAATCCATGTCCCCGAGCCAGAGGAGACTCCCGCCGCAAGGCGGGAGTTTTGGTTAGCAACTGAAATACTTGATGCTATTTCCCAAATCCTCTCACCACTTCACCAAAATTTCGCGGCTTCTGCGCTAAGGCCTCCCAATCTTCCTGCTTGATATAGAGCATCCGGTACTTAGCATTTTTCTGATTCGCGTTTACATCATCACACCATTGAGCAAGTCGTTTAATTTTTTCGATATCATCCAGATCCTCCCGTCCCTTGGTCTCTACGATGTAGTACTCCTTCGGCGATATCTTCACGATAAAGTCCGGATAATAGTCGGAGATGCTGTCGTCGGCGTTGCGATAGTCGATCCTAAAGTGAACGGTGAAGTTATTTTTCACGTAAGAAACGACGTCATCGCACTCATCAAGAAATGCCGCGAACTCAAGCTCGAAGCGGCTGTCGCCGATCACCTTGTTGAATACACTTTTCTTCGGCACGAGATACCCCTGATCCTTCACCACGAACGGGCGGCACTTGCTGACTTTTATGTAGTCGCGGATTTCCGCTTCACCCTTGTCGAGAATCGTGAGCGCGTTGATGGCCTTTTTGAATGTTTCAATGATTGTCCGCGTGGCCTCGATCTCGGAAAGATTGCGGAGCGAGTTTAGATTGTCGAGGTCAAGCAGTTTTTCAAATAGGTGACCTTCGATAAACTCTTTGATCTTGCCATAGAGAATATCGTAACCGGAAACTAAGCGGAGTTCTTTCATAACGACCTGCGCAAAGTAACCGACTACGCTTTGATAATTCGGGATGAAGTCGCTATCCAGCTCGGTTTTGTGCGTCACGTTGCCGCTCGTGATGTCGCGAAAAACGATCTCGCGTTTTTCCTGCTCGGAGAATTCCTTGACCGGCAGTTTCTTGTGACTAAACGCAGTCACATCCAGCTCCGAAAGATTTTTGTATTCCCGATAAATACGCGGTGTGAGTACTGGAATCTCAATATCGAGCTTCTCAATGTCTTTCTTCGGATTCTCCCTGTCCACTTCAACTACAAGAGGCGCCTTAGGACCAGTGCCCTCACCCATCTTGCGATGTTCAAGCTCAACGCCTTCGTTCTTGATGGACTCAACGAAGTCCATGAACGCGTCTGTGCCCACGACGCTCACGAATTCAGACAAATCCTGATCGCGGTACATGCGCCGAAGGCCTCGTCCCAGTGTCTGCTCGGGAAGGATGTTGCTCTTAGCGGCATAGGCGCGTAATCCCACGATAGTCGTTACATTACGCACATCCCAGCCTTCTTTGAGCATGAGGACCGATACGATCACCTTATAAGGGCTGTCAAGCCGATCAATGGAATTTGCGGCCTCTCGCAGCGCCCTCAGCTCCTCCTCTTTCTTGCCCGTGGCGCTTTCCGATATTTCGCCGTTGTCTTTGGTATGAATAACAAGTATTGCGTCCTTGAGTTCCGGGTAGGTGTTCTCAAGATACCCGGCAACCTCATCGCAATTCTTCGTGTCATCGGTCATCACGAATAATACGGCTTTTTTATTGAGCTTGATATGCTCATCGTAGACCTTTTTCCATTCGAGATAACCGAGGTGAACGTAATCCTTATATCTCTCGCTGAATTTCGAGCTCTTGTGTTCCTGCAATTTGGCGCGACTGGCGGAGTCCGGCAGCACGGGATGTTTCACCACGTCCTGATGAATCGCCTCAACCAGCGGATAATCCGAAACCGTCTGGACGAAAATCGAACCGGTATTATGTTTCGGCGTTGCGGTCACATCCACCTGCAACGCGAGCCGGTCGCCCTTCATCACCAGTCGGTTATGAATGTCCTCAATGGCTTTGAACCATGCCAGGCGCTGATCGTGTATGTGATGCGCTTCGTCGTTCAGTACCACGAGTTCGCTGACATTGCGTACGATATCGCCGAGATCGAGTTTTGATTCGTTTGTTCTACCAACCGGTTTGTTGCCGAGGAAATAATTCGCCGTGTCTTCATCCTCGAAACTCGCAGATTCCGTGGCTCCCTGATAGACGCGATGGATGTTGGTGAGAAAAATGTTTCCGGTCTTGCGCACCGTCCCGATGTCGTCCTGAAC
>CAYHTN010000048.1:0-5343 GCA_964359565.1 uncultured Gammaproteobacteria bacterium | reverse complement strand
TGAAAATCATCGCGCCAGTTCTGGCCCTCGTAACCGTTGTCCGGGAGAACCGGATCCTCAAAGAAAATCCTGAGCCCGCTGAAATCCGCGAGCAAACGGTCGAGCACGATGATATTTGGCGCGATTACCAAAAAATTCCGTGCGAGTTCCGAGCCTTCTTCGTAAAGTTTATGAAAGTATGACCATGCGAGGATGAGCGAGAGGACCTTGGTCTTGCCGGAACCGGTCGCCATTTTCACCACGTAGCGCGTCCAAGTCTCGTCAAACATGCCGGCACTAACGGCTTGCGAGCTGTCATAACGGAGAAGATCGTACTTATCTCGCGCCTTCACTACTTCATAAAGCCAGATCACGGTTTCCACGGCCTCCCGCTGGGCGAAGTAATACTGAAACAAAAACGTCTCGCCTTCCCCGGTTTGCATGGGATGATCCGTAAGGAACCACCACGTAAGCAGGGCGCGCGTAGTATCGCTCGCGCCCTCATATCCGGACAGCCGCCAGTCGCGCACTTTCTTACGCAACTCCGCCACCAGCGGCGGCAAAAGCTTCTCATAGCCCTGCTCGCGCAGCGCCTCATCAGCCGGAAACCAGCGGACAGCCGGGTCGAGAATCTCGTAGGGGGATCGAGGGAAATTTTGATGAAGTGCCATATTCTTTCGAGTTATCCCCAACTTCTTGCTTTTTTCATAATCTTGTGTATAATATTTCTGATCGTAAGATCACGGATTCTAGAGCTTGGGGGCGCCCTTATAGGGCGTCCCCTTTGCGTTTCAACTCCCTGTTCCAACAAATGAAATCACGAATTTTTTGAATGTCAAAGATCATCAATCCCTGCGCGCTCAAGGCCGAGAGCTCTTTAGATACTTTGCGGACAGTTGCGAACAATATCACTCTCTTGCCGGCGCCGATGAGTTTCTCAACTGGATCCGCAAAATCACTGTCTCCGCTCCAGAGCACAAATCCTTCAGTGCTATTGCGCTCGCAATCAAGAAGCATATCCACCCCTATCTCTACGTCAAAATTACACTTCATGTCCTCGATGAAATACGAACCGGTCTTGTTCATGTCCCTGAAGCGTTCGTTCAAATATTCGATAGTTGAAATTTCGTACTTCCTAAGTAGTGCGCGGCGGATGAACTGGTCGAGCAAAGCGGTCGAATCTTTTGATATGCTCGATGCATCGATCGAAAAATTCATGATCTTTACCGGCTTGGTACGAAGCACATACCTGCACTCTTCGGATTCTTTTTTCTCCTTCTCCGACCGCTCATTTCCCGCGAGATATCCGTTATAAAAATTGACCGCTCTGACTGCGTCGAACGAATCGAGAAATTGCTTAAGCCGCTTTAGATCAATATGCCACCCAAGCCTCTCGCTCCAAGGCCGCACGTTCGCATAATCAATATACATACGGGTTTCAGCCGCAAACATGCTATCGAGCTGTGCAATAACCTCTCCATTGCACCTTGCAATCTCCTTAATCCGTTCTGTCTTTGGCGTAAACATGTGATTACGCTACTTTTTGATAGCGGTAGTTATATCTGATGTGATCGTTCAAGAATCCCCCGTGCGACGCGGCGTGCAAGAACTGCCGGTAAAGAAATTCGGGAACGTTGAAGTACTGATAGACGTCTCCGGAGACGAATTCAACTTCCAAAATGGAAGACCTCGGATCGTAACCGATTGAATGAATGGTTGAGGATGCAACGGGTTGTCTATACATACATCAGATCTTTGCCTAAACGACCTTCACCTAGAGAAGGTAAGAGCTTCTCATAGCCCTGCTCGCGCAGAGCCTCATCTGCCGGAAACCAACGGACGGCCGGGTCGAGAATCTCGTAGGGAGATTTGGGGAAGTTAGGGTGCAGGGCCATATTATTTGAGGCGACTAACCACCCAAACGAAGAATCCGCGTTCGTTCAAAATGAAACCCATTAACAGGCCAACAGCGATAATTAACACCCATGTCAGTTTCGGCACTTTCGTTGTCGCTAACTTATAGACGCATACGGAGAGAGTAAGAAAAAGGAGATAGCCAATATATTTTTTCAAAGTATCCATTTTCCCGAATGCGGCAATGACAATGTATCCGACCACCGCTATGAGTGAAAAAGAGACGGCGAAATTTTCCTCTATTGCCTTAAGAGCCAATGGAAGATACTGAGCAGTTTTTTCCACCGGATTGCTTGAGGAACTTACACCACCCTCGGGGTTTATCTTAATCGGCGCATCTTCCATATCTAATAGATTCCCGTAATAACGCAGATACTCCCCCGCTCGACAACCTCAAGATCGCGACCTATATACATCGTAAAATCAATTCCGCCGAATGCGACACCTTTCCCGAAACGAACACCCGGGCCGAACTGCACGCCTCCAATCTGGATACGTTTTTTGGGTTCAAGACTTCCGTCTGAATTCACGTTAAAAATTTCCCAAAATGGTGTCTTTGCCATATTGCTATATTTCTATATTCACCTCCACAATCTTCATCGTATCATTTCCAAAAATGTCCACAACCTTGACGGCGATCTTGCGCTTTCCGCGACCAACCTCTTGCGCAACGCTCGTCAGTTCGAGACTGCGATCTTTTTTGGTGCGGAATGACTGCCACTCGTTCTCAAACACGTAACTGCCGGTCCACACCTCCTCGAACTTCCCGCTCTCTTCGTTCTTCACACGGATGATCTCCTTCTTGCTCTCGAAATCAAAATCAATCGCCCAGTAGTCAATCCAATCAGTCCATTTCTTCGTGAGCGTCTCGCGCTCGATAACCCCGCTCTTATCCCGCGATACTTTGATGATCTGTCCGTTCTCAACGATAAGCTTCTTGCCGCCATTTTTCAAATTCTCTTCGACTTCCTTAATCGAATCCTGATTGTAGAACACCGAGAAATCGGTAAGCTCAATAGCCACCGAACCTTTTTTCACAACCGGCTTCACCTCGATATATGCCACGTCATGAAACACGATCTGATTTTTTTCGATGGCGCGCTTATCAAACACGTCCCGCGGGATGTACTTGAGCGCCAGATCAATACCTCTGCTCTTGGCCTCCTCCTGGACTTTAGGAAACAACCCCATCTCGAACTCAAAAGCGAGTATGTCCACCTTCGTAATTTTCTTTTCCTGACACTCCTCAATCACCGCCTCCACGAAAAGCCGCGACACCGGAAGATTGATGGGGCCGATCGCGACGAGGCGAGCGGCCTTTTTGCCGTGAAAAGTTTTAAAACCGTCTATCGGCTCCGCTTTGAAAGCGGAGAGAATGAGCGCCACGAATTCCTTCTCCTTCTGCGCGATCTGCTGTTCCTTCTCTTCTTCGCGCAGATTCGGATTCACGCCAATGTAATGCTGGCGCTCGTACTTGCCGAGGTTGAGAATTTCAAACGCTCGATAATCCTTTCCCGCCTTTTTAAGCTCGCGCTGCACACTGATCATGCGCTTGCGAGTCGTATGGATTGAAAATTTTCCAAGGTCACTTCCGATCCACTTTCGTCCAAGACTTTCGGCGGCGGCGAGCGTTGTGCCAGAACCACAAAATAGATCGGCTACAATATCTCCTTCAGACGAGGATGCTTGTATGATTCTCTCAATTAATAACTCTGGTTTCTGTGTTGGGTAACCCAAGTACTCAGCTGAAGTTGCCGCTTGCTGGAAAGATTTAATATCTCGCCACACATCAGGAATTGCAACACCCTTCAGTTCGTCTAAATATTGTTTGATCCCATTACCACGATCATCTCGATACAATCGGCCGTCATCATCTTTTTTCTTGAATCGTTTTAGATATTCTTCATCATAGCCCTCATACTGTTTATTAAAACGCTTACTGGACGAGTCTTTTACGTAGTACAAAATTGTATCGTGGCTTCTAATCCAATTATCCACGGCACTCTTATATCCAGATTTAGTATCAAACGACCAAATGATTTCTCGTTGGAAATTGTTTTTGTTAAATACTTCATCGAGCACCAATCGCATATATGCCGTGACTCGCCAGTCGCAATGAACATAAATACTTCCATCCGGAGCCAATAGATCACGCATGATAGACAACCGTTCGTAGATCATGGAAATAAAACTATCTGTTCCTTTGCCCCAAGTATCACGATAAGCAAGCTCTTCGAGGACCGACGGCTGCTTTGTGAATGCCTCATCCCCGATCTCGATGTTCATCGAAAAGTTCGCGCCAACGTCGAATGGAGGATCAATGTAGATCAATTTTATGCCGCCCTGTTCCTCAATCTCCTGCCGGAGCGGGCCGTTCTTTAAGCTGGATAGAATCAGTTTGTTGTCGCCCCAGATGAGCTTATTCGTCCAGCCTTGGAGCTGGCGCCCGCGCGGGTCGAGATCAAAAAGCGTGCTTTGCAGCTTGACCTCTTTTTCGCTGCGCGGTTCGTCCACCTGTTCGATAATCTGAAACGGCAGGACAGTGTTCGTCACCTCGTCCGTTTTGCCGTTCCACACGAGTTCCACCTCGCGCTTGTCCTCAAAAAGGAGAAAGCGGTATTTATCCGGCAGCGGCTTGCCGGATTCGATGTATTTGATGATGTCGCGCTTTTCGTTGTCGGAGAGGAGATTGCCCATATTGTTAAGCGTCACCATCTCAAGCCTCCGAGTTCAGAATCGTCATACTCTTCATGATTTGAGTCCGTTATGGATTGAGAGGATTGACTTGTCTCTACGCACGTTTTACAGGCGGGACATGCATGCTTCGTTTTGTTGTACGAATGCATTCGTATCAATTTATTGTCGCGATCCCAGCAACCGGAACAAAACGGCCCGTCCTTCTTGCCATCTTTTAGAATCCAGTATGCATCACTCTCAAAAAGAAGCGCATCCTTGACCTTCAGCCGATCATTCAGACTCCTGTTTTCCTCCGTTATATCATTTATCTTCTTCTGCATCTCCAACATCTTCTCTTGAGCAATTAAAATCTGCTGGTATTGCTCAATTTTCCCGGCATCTTGCAGGACTTTCCCGACTGATTTTAGCTCATCAAACATCGACATAATGTTATCTCATCAGTCCATCCGCCTTAACGGAAATCATAAACGGGGCCACTATAACGCGCTTTGGCTATTGAAACAACGGCCTCATCGTTACGGAAGACAGACTCTTAATAGGCCTTTGGTCACATGGCTAGAAACCAAGCCGGTCATCAAGATAATTCACCAAATATTATCAAAATATAGTGAATTTACCCTATATTAAGGCGACAATTCACTAAAAAGCTAAAAACACCGTCGCCCCCTTTCCTCCCCCGTTCAAAAAATCCTCTAAAGTCTATCTCCTCCCCGCAAACGTCCCCTTGCACGACCCGCTCAAATTGATCCCATC
>CAYHTN010000047.1:0-9509 GCA_964359565.1 uncultured Gammaproteobacteria bacterium | reverse complement strand
AATAATGCGTATCGATCGTTTGAACGCGACTATCTCCACAAACCGCAATCCGGCCGAAGACCCCTTGTGAACCACGGTTCAAACAGCGATCCGTACAGAAGGCTGGCATCGTAGTTGCCAGGGCGGTACTCGCGCGGCTCCCCGCAACCGAAACATAGTTCGCGACGCGGATATCAGAGGACTCCCAAGCAAAAGTCCGATCAGTGATCAAAATCTGTCCATCCCGACTACATGAATCTGGAGCGCTGTAGGGACGCGCACGGAAAATTTGGCGCGCACCAATGTAGGATTCATATTTTTCTCCCGGTACAACCTCCACACGATCAACGACACAACGCGGGTTAGTACCACCACGAACACGAAAGGTCCAGGAGAAAGCCACTGGATCGCTATCATTTAAATCCGTAAGCGGGAGACGACCATAGGAAGAACGGATACCCTGTTCCCCTCCTAAAACCCAAACTTTATAGAATTTCTCACGCTCAAGCAAGGTTTCTCCTGGATCAACAATCAATAAGGTATTGGTTGCATTCTCGCTGCCACGAAGCACGTCTTCTAGACGAAGCATGCTCGGTGTTAAACGGAGAGCCGGACCAAAAGCGCGACAATTCTCGTTCGTACATTGTTTGACTACAACATTTGGCACAGGAATTCCGCCTTCTGTATGAGTGAGCGAGGTAGAATCGATCGAAACATTAAAACGTGCCCAAATGGCGGCGTTGATACAGGCCTCATCACAATCTGGACCATGAGCCTCAACACGGGGAGGCTGAATCCGAACTGTCAGACGACCCGAACCCGTCACCGGACGACCTGCAGGCGGCGCCGGACGCACCAGATTCGCTGTGATCAAGACAGGTTCAACCGTGGCACCAACACCCGTCACATTCTGTACGTCTGAACCACGACCCGTGACCGGAGCAAGAGCCGCGCGTCCTGCATCAGATACCGCCCAGGACCAACCCATGCTCGAGGCATTCAACTGAACGCAGATATCCTCTCCACGAGCACTGAGCCCATAAAGACGCGTGAGACCGAGACGTTCCATGGTCCAACTGAAGGGAGAAACCGACACCGAAGAAGCCTGACAGAGGGCCGCCGAAGACTTGGTCCGAAATCGGAAGGAATAAGAATTTCCGGCGCCATATCGTTCGCGATTTTCAACCATGACCAAACCGCCGTCCGCAGCCGTGGCGCGAATGTCTTTCTTTAAAATAACTTCGTAAGTGGTGTTCGGTTCCCACAACCCCGAACCCGAAGGGGTGAAAATCACATAATCACCGTCATCGTGTGAACGTTGATCAAATGTGCCTGTAACCGTCACAGGGGTACCACTAGAGCACGGATTGCCCGTCACACCCGTACAACGACGAACGATAATATTCGTCGCGTTGATCGTGCTCGGCTCAATTCGGGTCGTGAACAAAATAACGGTTTGGGCATTCACACACACATCGTTTCCTCCTGGGCGATTCCCCCACGGACTTGGTGAGGGAGGCGCTGTCATATTACACGCCTCCACGACCGATGGATTTTGGATGATACGCCCCGTGGAAGTACGCCAAGCGAACTGCGCACTGCGAGCCGCGCTACGACAGAGACCTGCCACCGAACAACTCCCATCCGGGCAACAGGCTTGGCCGTTCTCGCAGATACTTGCCTCTTCATTACAATTGCGTGTACTAAAGATCACCCCGTTCGAAATCTGTCCCCCCGCAGAGACACGCACCAGACCAGTAGTTGCAGCCGTTGGCACCGTTGCCTGTATCTCTTGATCGGCCCACGCGGTGGTTACCGCATCTATCGTAGCAGTACCTGCAGGAAAAATCACACGTGCAGCCGTAAGTCCAAAATGTTCCCCAATAACTTTGATAGGAGTCCCTCCTGGTCCTGCAATCGGCTGAATTGCACAAATACCCGGGGCAGGAGCCCCGCTTAACACCTGGAACCCTACGCGTGAACTTTCACTTAAACCATCACGTGCAACAGACACTTCATAGCGCCCTAGACGCACAGGGACCCGTGCTCCAAGTCCATCTTGTAATTCGGCGGGGACTTTAACGGTGATCGAACCATTACGCCAATAGTTATTGCCACAAGCGGCAGGGAAACGCGTGTCCGCAACGCCACGAGCAGTGCCCTGTCGAAAGTAGACCTGACCCCGATCGCCAAAATTACGACCAATGATCGTAATATAGGAGCCAACCGTACCCGTCGCCGGCTCAATCCCATCAATCACAGGGGCGGCAGACAAGACACGATCATTCAGACTAAAAAAGATCGGATTGGAATTATTTCCATTCGCTTGGGCTTGAACTGAATAGCCACCGGGACTTACGAGCGGAGCAGTTAAACCGATATTGCGGTCGGTCCATCCTAACGGAAATCGATCGACGATGCGATCATTAAAGAGAACACGACCAGAAGAATGACCAAGGTTAACTCCATCAAGATCAATGCGACGTGTATCCCCCACATTCACTGATCCTGGACGAACTGAACACAATCCTGGATAGATCCGATTATTGACTCGAAAATCGCCTAAACGTGGGCCACGATCATCAGACGTCGTATCAGACAAGGCATTCCGATGGATCACCTGGACAGTTCCTGTCACCGCTCCCTGTGGAACTTCGACGACGATTTGGGTTTGCGTCCAGAGACTCGCTCCAACCGCCGCACAAGCATCTGGCGCTCGCGCACTACGACCTGCAAATAAGACTTGGCCGGTTGATGTTCCAAAATTTACCCCTGAAATCGTCACATATGTGCCTGGTCGTCCATCCATCGGAGAGACACCCGTAATCACCGGCTGTTCAACACAACGACCACCTGGTCCACAAATACCGCCGGCACAATCCCCACTAGCGCGACAACTCCCACCAGCGCAAGCGCCACAAGAGCCTCCGCAATTAAGTCCGGTTTCATCTTCGTCTTGGACAAGATTAAAACAATGTCGCGGCCGAACAACGACTTCTACAGCGGTACTCGAAGACTGATTCGAATCGATATCAAACGCACGTGAGAGCAGTTGGTGTGTTCCTGTCGCAATCCCGCGGGTATCCCAGACCACCACCCCTTCAAAAGTCATTCCGGTAGAAGAAGGGGTGGGCACCGCCCGGCCAACGGAACGTCCGTCAGTAAAGGTTTCGATCATCGAAACGCCGCTGTCATCCACCGCTCGCGTCGTGACACGCACGAGATCATTCACCGGCACAGACTGGCCAGAAAAAGGAGACTGGATCACGACCGTTGGCCCAGTGACATCAATCACACTCCCGGTACGGAATCTCACGTCACAGGTGGGGGCAAGACCCCCACAGGCAAGTGATTGGCCAATATTTGAACGTAACGAACGTTCTACGCGAGCGATGTATTCGGTATTCTCTCCAAAACAGCGACGGGCTGCGAACGGAGCCGGACACGCCGTACGAGGCGTGAAGGTCACGAGCGCTCCTTCGATACGTAATGACCCTTCAACCGGTGATTGATCGCTCGCTCGTAACACCCTGATCGACGAAGAAACCGTACTATCGCGCAATTCGCGGGTGAAAATAAAGCGCACTTCGATATTTCGGAGTGGTACTGAACCAACGGGAGTGATCCCTCGCACTTGAAATCCAAGCGCTCCGCCTCCTGCCTCTAAGGTACCGCCCGCTCCTCCGCCTCCGCCTCCTCTCACACCCCCTCCGCCTCCGCCGGTTGCATCTAATAACTTATTAATAATAAAAGTAACGATCGCCCAAGAACATAAAATAATGATGACGCCAATAATCCCATTACGAATGAGACTCTTAGCATGCTCGACCTGCTTTTCATCACCACCCGCCGTCATGTAAAGAAAGCCGGCGTACAAAATAACACAGGTGAGAATGATCGCGAGCAACCCAAGCGACGCGTTAATAATACGCGTCGCAATAATACGAGGATCCGTTGCGGTTAGTCCGGTCACTTGCCCAACGGTCTCTAACCCCGCATCCACTTCTTGCGCCCGAACCATCGGGGCCTGAAGACCAAGCAAGACTCCAAGGAGGAGCATGCCGAGAAACGCACGAGAAAGAAAGCGAAGGATCATGGCCGTGTAGTAACAGGATAAGCGCACGCCGCGGAACTTGGGACCATCCGTGGAGCCCCCGAGACATCCGCGCAACAGTTCGGAGAACCAGCGCAGGTCTGCGCCGCATCCGTCGCATTATTTGAACTCGCCGGGTTAAAGCAGTTTTGGTAGAGATTCTGCACGCCCGAATACACCGAAGGATAATACTCTGGCACGAAGGTTCGAGACGAAGTAGCCATATAAATACGGTGTGGGATCGTGATTCGACTTGCGGCAGGGATGGCGCCAGGCGTTGCCAAACGGCCATCCCCTGTCAGTGTCTCAACTCGAGGAACCCACCAAAAGACATCCGGATCTGCCTCATTCGTCAGGATCTTTACGTTCTGAGTAACAATGGTTGAGGCTTGTAAAATACTATCAAATCTCGCCGTTGGCTGTTGATCGGGTGGAATGCTTCCCGTATTCGGACCTGGGGTAATCTGTCGAATGATCGGAGCGGAAAGATTGGGGCGATCCGTCGTCGTAAAGGTAATGGCGTAATCATCACGTCCAGGTCCTTCACCGGTTCCGTTTGCATTTCCGTCAAGAGAATTCCATGCCGCGTCGACAATGCCATCAAAAAGACCACGAACAATCGCTGCTTGAGGTGGAATGGTCGAGAGCGTCGCCGCACGAGCGATCACGTTGATGGTCGAACTCGCAGGCAAGCAGAAGACCTGACGTCCGCACGAATTGATACCGCAACTCACATTCGTGACAAACTCAACGGTAGTATATCCATTCGTGATCGAGTACCGTCCCACGGGACGCGTGACGAGACCCCCACTATTACGTGCATTAATCCCTAAATTTGCAGCATTCACACTAGTCGGATCAATCGCTTCGTCGAAATTATATTGAACGATCACATTCGGGGCATACGAAGACGCAGAGACCGGTATGGTACTCATCACGCGAGGGGGGGTGAGATCAATAGTCGTAGAAAGCTGAAACTGCCATCGATATCCAGAAGAATGCGAGCCTTCAAAGACTGGACATTCACGACGTTCAGGAGGACATGTTTCGAGCAATGCCCCGCGCGTACCACCGACAAGTTCGACGGTGTAGTCCATCGGTCTGACGGCACTCCCGAGCGGTTCAACGGGTTTGAAAACAAATGTTTGACGATCAGAGGTAAAGCGTACACGCACCTGTTCAGATGTGAGCGCACGCGAAGGCCCATCCGCAGTCGGATAAATCTTGATCGTGGCCGGATTTAAACCAATCGTCGTACCGCTCGCCGTATCATCTGTTAAATCTGCGGGCGTACCATGATCGTCGTATCCCTGAACAAACGAATTGATGCGGACTGGTTCGGTAAAGGTAATCATGATCCCGGTATTTCGTGGCACGCCTCGACTGCCGGGCAACGGACTCACATCACGGATGCGGCCATTGCCAAGCGAGCCAGCCGAACCAGGAAAGCCTGAGATAATTCCCGATCCGCCACCGGAACCATCAAGCCCACCAAGCATCCCGCTTCCGGTAAGTTGCGACATGATAAAACTCACAATGGCAAATGAGGAAGCGATAATAACAAGCCCAATAACCGCATTACGAATGCGGTCTTTGGCAGATTGCACTTGTTTTTCGTCTCCAGCCGCCGTCATCCACAAATAGCCGGCAAATAAAATGAGACCAAGGAGCACGATGCCGATCGCTCCTAAAAAGACGTAAATAATCCGTCCAATGATTGTAGGGAGGTCTGTTGCGGTCGCTGAAAAACCCGCGGCAGAGCCGACAGCATCAAGATTCTGAGTCGCATTCCCGGCCGTTTGTGCAACGGCGTCTGGGCCAAAGGCAAGGCCTACACCCAGAAACGAAAACACAACAGCAAAAGACGCGAATAGAGTCCCTATTCGTAATTTTGCAGTTGCGTTCCGTGAACCTTTCTCAAGCATGGGAAAGAAAGATTCTGACCTAAAATGAATTATGAATGCCCGAAGTACTTTTCAACAATGGCTCGGACATCTTTGCCGTCCGCCTGCCCGTTCACCGCCTTCATCACCATTCCCATCGCCTTTCCAATTTCGGTCGCACCAGAAGTCTTGATCGCATCGTGAACGATACGTTCAAGCTCTTCACGGGCAAGAGGCGGGGGCAAGTAACGAGCGATGAGATCGATTTCGCGCTGCTGACGATCGACGAGATCTTGACGACCTGCGTTCGCAAAGTCGGAGACCGCATCTTGATATTGCTTGATCATCGTACGAAGCACGGCCAGCGTGTCTTCTTCGGACAGTTCACGACCAAGGTCAATCTGTTTATTTTTGAGCGCGGTGCGCACGAGACGTAAGACAGAAAGCGCGAGCTCGTCTTTCGACTTCATGGCATCTTTGAAATCCGCGTCAATACGTACAAGAATAGACATGGGGCACGTTCAGATAAGAGGGCTCGGAAAAGGGTCTACTACGGACGACGCACGGGCTTACGTTTGGCGTCTTCCTGCATCTGACCGGTTTTAACGAGATACTCGTACTTATCTTTTTTCGTAATACGGTAGAGCGCGCTTTCACGGCGACGATTGCTGTTCTCGGCTTTCGCATGAAAGCGACGGCGTTTGACTTCAATCGTACGACCACTTTCTTGGTGACGACGCTGAAAACGACGCAATAACGCATCGAAGGTCTCACCTTTCTTTCGTTTGACTTCTGCCATGATAATACACTCTCCTTTCTATGTGGGAATCACCCTTACCTAGCGGTAGGGGTGTTGCGCCTATAATATCCGAATTGGAAACGAGCGTCAATCCACTTTTTCCTCTGAAATAACAACAAAAGCCCCCCGTCCTACACGGACAGGGGGGCTTTTTTTAGATATATATCTAGAGCTTAGGTTGACCTTGTTTTTTTATCGGCGGCCCCCTCTTCAACCGGGTTTGGCATCCAGCCTGACGTGGCCGGCATATCATCTACGGACACCCCCATTTCTTTCAGACCCGCCAAACGCTTCTTGATTTCATGAACAGCCTTCTTCGCATCGATGATTTCTTGTGTCCCCGAATCCATATCACGAAGAATCGCGGTCCCTTCTAAGACCTCTTTTTGACCGACGAGAATCGTCCAACGCGCATGACGCCGGTTTGCAAGCTCCATCTGAGCTTTGAGTTGCGTTTTCGCAAATCCTTCACCGACCGCAAGTCCTTCTTTCCGAAATTCTTCAAACAATGACAACGCACGTTTACGCCCCATATCTCCAAGCTGGGCCAAAAAGACATGGATGCGCTTCATAGGAACCTGAACCTGACCTTGTTGTTCTTGCTCTTTCAAACGAGAGATGATGCGGTCAAGTCCGAGACCGAATCCAGCCGAAGGGGTCGGACGACCACCGAGCTGTTCAACCAATCCGTCATAACGACCACCGCCCCCCAAAGCAGATTGGGCAAGCTCTTGATCTTCGCTCGAGGCGTACCATTCGAAGACCGTCTTCGTATAATAATCTAATCCACGGACAAGATACGGGTCGAGCTGATATGGCACACCTACTTCATCAAGATACTCGAGTACACGCATGAAGTGCCCTTTGGATTCTTCATCCAACCAATCAACAATTTGTGGAGCCTCGGCTTTTAACTCCTGAATTGCCGGGTCCTTTGAATCCAGCAAACGCAATGGGTTTTTTAACAACCGCTTTTTATCGTCTTCTGATAACGCATTCCGCTTCGAACGGAAGTACGCCACCAGCGCATTCTTATAGTTATTGCGAGATTCAGGTGAGCCGAGTGAGTTGATGCGGACCACCGGATCTAAACCTAATTCTTTTAAAATATTCCAAGAGATGATAATGAGTTGCGCGTCAATGATGGCATCCGATTCACCGATACACTCAAACCCTCCTTGAAAATGTTGACGAAAACGTCCGGCTTGAGGGCGTTCGTAACGAAACATGGGGCCCGCATACCAAAGTTTGACCGGCTGAGGTTGATTCAACATCCCATGTTGGATATAGGCACGAACCACCGAAGCCGTGCCTTCGGGGCGAAGTGAAATATGCTCTCCCCCTGGCGTTTCCCAGCTGAACAGTTCTTTTTCGACGATATCCGTCGCCTTCCCCACTCCTCGGACAAAGAGATTTGTTTCTTCGACAAAAGGCGTATCGATACGATCAAAGCCATACGCTTCGGCAATCCGATTGAAGGCATCATAGACGCGCTGCCAATGTGGCTGATCAACGGGCAAAATGTCGCGCATGCCGCGAATCAGCTGCATCGGTTGAGGTGCTTTCTTGGAAGCAGCTAGAGCAGACTCCGCGACGACCTTTGGTTCTGCTGGAACTTTTTTAGGAGCATCAGACTTGGGTTTAGACGAGGGCATAGCAGAAGAAGGAGTAAATTAGAGGTTAGGGTAGGTCGGAGGAGAAAATACCTTCCAACGGTCAACCGGATAGCCACGCAAGAAGACCTTGCCAACGATATACGATCGATCAACGGCACCAAAGATCCGTGAGTCTAAACTCGCTGCACGATTATCTCCCATCAAAAAGTACTCCTCCACCTTGAGAGTGACGGTCCGATTGGGAATGGTGCGATCTTGATCGAGATATCCCGTTTCGTCCAGGGGCGTCCCGTTTGGATGCTCTTGGTTATAAATTCGTACCTTGCCATCAACGATCTCGACCGTATCTCCCGGAAGACCAATCACCCGTTTAATGAAATACTGACTGGGGTCTTTTGGGTATTTAAAAACGACAATATCGCCTCGCAGGGGATCTTTGAACCGATAGCTAATTTCGTCGATGATTAAATATTCGTGGTCAAAGAAATTGGGCTCCATGCTCGCCCCCCGGACATAAAATGGCTGAATCAAGAAGTAGCGAATCGGGATGATGATGACCAAAGAAATCGCCAAGACCTGAATGAGCTCGAACAAGAAACGAACAGCGGTCGCACGAGTTGGTTTTTGCGCTTCAGGAACGGGCAAAGAGGAGGGAGAAGTCATACGGGCCATTGTAGCGGATTATGCGCTCCTGTCGAGCGGCTCCCGCCATTCTTGAATCGCTCGTTCCCAACGCTCGATCGTTCCACAATCGTACCAAGGGCCCGGAAGATGCACGCCACCAAGCTTACCTTCGTCGCATTTTTGAGGGAAAAAATCTTTTTCAAACATGAGAAATGTTTTTTCACGAGGAAAATGTTTGACCGCCGCCGTATCTAACGCGTACAACCCCGCATGGGCGAGATCGCTGACAGGATTTGGAGAGCGCATGATAAAACGCGCAATTTTTGTTCCTTCAACTTGTGCAACCTCATAGTCCTGCGGATTGGACACACGCGTGAGTCCGAGCGTCGCTCCATACCGCCCTTCCAGATGTGCCTGCGCCAGGAGAGAAAGATCGAAACCCTTCAATTCATCACCATTCGTCACAAAAATAGATTCATCTCGAAATCCTCCTTGAAGATGATGGACCATCCCGC
>CAYHTN010000046.1:0-9948 GCA_964359565.1 uncultured Gammaproteobacteria bacterium | reverse complement strand
TTGGAGCAAAAGCGTTTGGGATGTTTCTTGAAGAGCGTGCGCTTGCACGTCTGAAGCTTCTGCCTGAAGCGGGGATTGAAGAGGTTGTATTGGAAGAACCGGAGATCATGGGGGCGGTCGATCTTGATAAAACGCTCTCTGCTGGCCTCGGGGCGCAACCCGAAGTTCCGACGACTCCTCCCTTGGACGAAGATACGACGTCCGCTTTCCTGGTCGCAGCAACTCCAGAAGATGCCGTTACCGTATTTATCCATCGTTATTATCAAGCGATTGGTTCAGGTGGGTTAAGAACGGCATATAACATGTCCAAGAAGACCGTGTCCTATGAAACATTCGTTTCTTGGTATGCAATGACAACCAGAGTCACGATCGAAAAAATACAACGTATTGATACGACTCGTTCTTCACTCGAACTAGTATTAGAGGAAGGATCGGTGCGGAGTCGTTATGCTGTTGCCATGACGGTTGAATTGAACAAAGATCGTGTCCCTACCCGTGTTTCTCATTCCTCTGCACGATTACTGCGTACCGAGTCTATCTCCAAAACGAAGCCCGTGACTCTTCCTGTAGCGACAACCACGATTGTGGGTTTCCCCTTTAAACTTTCGAATGAGCGCTTACGAACACTCCTAAAAAACCCTTCAATATCTTATCTTATTCTCGATGCTCGAGAAGATCTTGAATATGAGTACGGTCAATTTCCTGGCAGTATCCACATTCGTTACGCGGATCTGAAGGCGGGTCGTTGGGTCGAATTGCCAACGGATCGCCCGATCGTGGTTTTATGTTGGTCGGGCATTCGGGGGAGTCAAGTTGCTTCATTTTTACGTGGTAAACAATTAGCAGCTTCTTACCTTGCCGATGGAGCGAATGGCTGGGTCACGGCAAAGGGTGTGTGGCAAGGAAGTATCAAATTTGCGGAGCGGTTTCCCGAAGAGCGCTACCGCCTCGCCTTTTCGAAAGAAGAAATGATGAGGCGGGTTCAAGGAGGAGCGATTTTGATCGACGCTCGTGAGCCGGCAGACCGTGCCAAACGTCCGCTCGAAAATGCGATGCCTATTTCATTATTATCCACGCCATCCGCGGCCCTTGAGGCGGCCTATGCGCGTATTCCAGCAGGCAAAGCCGTCATTACGGTGTGTAGTACCTATGTAGACTGTTTCGAAGCGAAACTGGTCGGCGTCGAAACCGAACGTCGTGGGCATGTCTTTTTAGGACGATACCTCTTACAATAAAAGAATACGGTATGACCTTGGTTATCCCTCAGTCAGATCTGGTTACGACACCTCTCCTCATTGGAACAAAAGCACGTACGCTCGCGCTGGTTGCGGCTGAGTGTGGTCATGTGCCTACGTTCGCGGGCCTTCCGACCGAGTTGATCGAACGACTTTGGCGTGCCGAGGATGAAGAGCGAATCACTCTTTTGGCAGAGATTGTGAGCGAAGTGAAACAATTGCTTCCAGACGCTGTTCAGGTCGCCGTTCGCTCAGCTGCTCTACAAGAAGATCAAGAAAATAGTTCGCTCGCTGGGCAGTTTCATACCGAACTTGCGATTGATTGGGAACAGGTTCCGGAGGCGATTTGGAAGGTGGTGCAAATCGGTGTGATGCGTCTGAAGGGGCGAGCCGAGTTTTTTTCTTGTTTTATCCAAGAATATAAAGAAGCAGATCTTGCGGGTGTCACCTTTACGCGTGGTCCAGAAGGAGATCCTCGTTTGTTTGTTGAATACCATGCTGGTCGAGGCGAAGCGCTTGTGTCGGGCACGATTCAGCCAGAGACGCGAGAACGTTTTTGGGGGGAGGAGCATGCGTTTGTCCTTCCTGGGCTTTCAGATGGGGATGAATTGCTCTTGACTTGGAAGCGTCTAGAAGAATATTTTGGACATCCTCAGGATATTGAATGGTGTGTTGTTCAAGGTGTCTGGTTTGTATTACAGTCTCGACCGATTACAACCATTTCTTCGAACGTGTATCAAGGTTTATTAGAGGCTGATGCGGTGCTTCCGGTGCAGGTTCCATTTTTCTATGAACAAACGGAAATTGCAGAGTTAGCCCCACATCCATCACAACTCACCTTGAGTTTGCTTGAACGGTTGTATGACGAAAACGGTCCGATCGCTCGTGCATATGCATCGCTAGGAATTACGTATGATCCTCGCGACTTTTTCTCGATCGTGGCAGGTCAGTTATACGTTGATCGAGAAGAAGAGTTGCAGACACTTCTTCCTGCCTTCACGCTTTTGGATCCAAAGACACCAGGGATTCCGCAGAAAAAATCCCTGCTTGCACCGCTTCAACAGCTCAAGCTCCAACGTGCGCTTGCCGCCGCTCGTGTTCCTGCTCCAATTCAGCGCGGACGATTGCTCGAGGCGTTACAGCTCGATCTCACGGAAATCACGATTACAGAATGGACGGAGCGCTTTCTTGCGGTCTACGAAACGGTTTTTTTGACCAATATCGCGACGCAACAAGCATTGGCTCGATTAGACCCTATTTTAGCGCGTACGCAGATTTCTGTTGCAAGCCTTCTTTCATCGAAATGCGCGGCGGCATATCGGTTAGACCTTGCCGACGTTCGTCATGTCTGTGATTCATCCTGGCAAGGTAATGGCTTAGATGTGGCCGACGCATCTCCATTCACCCTGAGAGAGGCAAGTGAAAAGGAGTATCAAGAGGTAGAAGTCGATCGTTGGTGGCAAGAACTTACGTCGCTCTCACGATCTGCGTATGAGCCCGTGATCCGTGCCGCTGTGCAAGCAGATCAATTACGCGAAGTCGGTCGTTGGGTGACGGTGCGTTGGATCCATGCGCTTCGCACACGCATCCTTGCACGGGCACAGACGGAGGGTTTGGGAGTCCCTGAAGCTTTTCAGATCCGTTTAGAAGAATGGGAGCAAGGACTTCCTTCGGATGAAGAACGACGTGAGCGTGTCGATGTCTATACACGTTCATTGACGTATCGGTTACCAACTCGTCTTACCAATCTCGCGATCCAAGAAGAAAAAGTATTAAGAGGTCTATCGGCTGGTATGACAGAAGGGACACTCACACTCCCCGAAACACTTGGTCTGATGACCTCCGCGACTCCTGTGATTTTACTCGTCGAACAATTGCGACCAGAACTCGCTCCTTTCCTCTCTCGCGTGCAAGGGATCGTGACTGCACGTGGAGGGATGCTGTCGCACTTAGCGATTTTAGCTCGAGAAGAGCACATCCCTGTCGTTTCAGGGGTCTTGTTTCAAGAGCTCCAAGCTCGCTTAGGAAGGCGAGTTCGTATCGATGGGAGTAAGGGTCATATCGAGATACTGGGAGGAGATTGAGACAGGTTTGTTTTTCTGCTACACTGGGGTTTATTGATGTTCTGCTCTTTGGCTGGCGGCTATGATTATTTTTGAACACGTTACCAAGCTTTATCCGCCGGATATTTACGGGTTGCGCGACCTCTCCGTTAAGATTGAGGCGGGTGAATTTGTCTCGATTGTCGGGCAGAGTGGGGCAGGAAAGACGACGTTTGCCAAAATGTTGATTGCGGAAGAACGGCCCACGCAAGGGCGGATCATTATCGGGGGATGGGATATCACTCAAATTCCTTCACGCGAGATTCCAGAATTGCGTCGCCAGATCGGGGTTGTGTTTCAAGATTATAAATTATTATCACGTAAAACCGTTTACGAAAACGTCGCTTTTGCGCTTGAAGTTGCTGGAGCAGCATCCGCACGTATTCGGGAGATTGTTCCTCAGGTTCTCAAGATCGTGGGTCTTGAAAATAAGATGCATCGCTTTCCGTATCAGATGTCCGGTGGAGAGCAACAACGTGTCGTCATCGCACGTTCCCTCGTTCATCGTCCGAAGGTATTGCTTGCAGACGAGCCAACGGGAAATCTGGATACCGTGAATACGCAAGAAATTCTTATATTGCTTCAAAAAATCAATGCCTTTGGTACGACCATTGTTTTAGTGACACATAACCGCGATATCGTGAACGCACTTAGACGTCGCGTGATCACCTTAAAGGATGGTCGCGTCCTGACGGACCAAGCTCAGGGGAAGTACCACTTGCCTGTATGATTACTCTTTGGCGCATCTTTCTCGCTTCCTGGAAGAACTTGTTTCGTAACGCCTGGATCAGCCTCGCGACGGTATTTGTATTTTTACTCGCGCTTCTTTCGGTGAATGTGTTGCTTGGGGTACAGGCGGTCGTTGGCCGCGTGGTCGTGGCCTTGGAAGATCGGGTGGATATTGCGGTGACGTTTAAACCCAATACGCCACAGGCGGTTTTTGATCAAGCCCATTTTTATCTTACGAGCTTGCCTCAGGTGAAAGAGTTGCGTGAAGTAAGTGCAGCGGATGCATTGAGACAGTTCCGTGAACTACACGCGGATGATCCAAAGGTGCTCGCGGCACTTCAAGAGCTGGGGGGAAATCCGCTTGGTCCGCAGCTCGTTCTCAAAGCACGTCATACCGACGATTATCCGACGCTTTTGCAAGCGATTCAGAGCCCGCAATATTCGACCTACGTTGAACGGCAAACCTACGATACCCACGAAGGCGCCATTGCACTTGTGCAACGCGTCGGGGATCAGGTTCGTCTCTTTGCTTCGGCCCTGATCGCTCTTTTCGCTCTTTTTGGTCTTCTTATCGCCTTTAATGCGATTCGCGTGGCGATCTATACCCAACGTGAAGAGATCTCCATCATGCGTTTAGTGGGAGCGTCGTCCGCCTTTATTCGGGGACCGTTTTTGCTCGAAGCCGTTTGGTTAGCGCTGGGAGCATTCGGCCTCAGTATTGCCGCGACCTATGGTCTCATTATCTGGACCGAGCCGGCGCTCCGAACGCTGTTTGATGGACAAAATCCAAATTTGCTCAGTTATTTTCGTCAATTTGCACTCCAAATTGTGATTTTTCAAGGACTTGGGCTCGTGCTCCTCGCCACTCTTTCTTCTTGGCTCGCGGTCGGACGGCATATCAAACGCTAGCGTTTGCCCTCTCTCTTCTCGTACGATACGTTCTTTCTATGTCTGAATCCCGCCATGCTCCACCGGTTCGATCTGAGATGTCTCACGAAGGTGTCTTTTTGCGCCCACGGCTAGGGCGTACGCCGCTTGGCAGGCGATTGCAGTCTGCATTGGGAGAAGCAGGGGTAGATGCGAGTCCTACAGCTCCTACACGGCAGGGGAGGAATTCCGTACGATCTTCTGGGAAAGGACCAGAAGGGCTACGAAAAGAAACAGAAAAAGGTCCAGAGATCGAAGCATTTGTAGCGGCTTGGGGGATTGCGCCTGAATTCTTCCAGAGTTGGTTCCAGCACAGCTTTCTCAAGGCGTCCTCGCGCCCAGAAGGTCTTCGAACCATTCGTGTTCTTGCTTCGCATTTAGAATCAGGGACATTCAGCGTCATGCGACCTGTTGATGGGGGAATAGAAATCGAAGTCCCCGCCTTGATGCGACGATCAGAAGCGGGGAGTAGTGATCAGCAGTTCGATCGTCTTTTACGAGCGCAATATCGAGCGGTAAGCGCTCTCTTATTTCAAGGAGATGTACCAGCACTTCTTGAAGCATCGCTACAACGTTCGAAAATGCTCCTTGCAGATGTTATCGAAGAAGCATTCAGTACTCCCGCTGCAGAAATGGAATCTCTTTTTAAAGAACAGGTTATTGCACGTCTTCTCACTCGTCTCCGAATCTCCTCCGTACAACAACGTGAACAGACGACTCAGGTCGTAAGTCAGTTTTTTGCGGCGCTCGAGCGTGCTCCACATCGATTCTCTCTTTCTGGAACCGCTCTTGAACGTCAAACAGGTGTTGAGCATATGCGCCATCTTGTGCGCATCGCATCTATTAAAAATATTCTTCAGACAGCCGGTCTTGAAGCGGGTTTGGAAGAAAGACTGCTCGCCTCTTTTGAACGTCTTCCGCAGGAGTGGTCGCTTCAGGAACGTATCAGTACGTTGCCAGAACAGTTGCAGGGATCAATGCAGGATCGGGCGCTCGTTGCGGTTACACAGCAACACGCCGAGGATGGGTTACGGGCCGTGAAAGAGGAAGTCTATCGTACAATACGGCCGACGGATGTGACTCTTGCATCGACGCTCCTGCATGGAACGGCACGTCGTGCAGAACAGCATGCTCTCATTCGATCCGAACAAGATACGCATGACGTGATCGACTCTTGGGATCAGATACGACAATCGTTACGTATACTACGCCGAGGACTTCGTGCGCATGAGGTGGGCACATTAGAACAAGATATTTTCGTCCATGAAGAGCGTCGATTAGAGGAGGGTCTTCAGGTATTCCAAGCGGAATGGAGACGTGTTACCCCAGCAGAACGTTTGAAGTTACAAGCGGTTTTACGAAATCTAGATCGCGCCTATGAAGGCCATGATGAGCATCTGAGCGCCAAAGAACGAGCGCATCTTGTGAAGCTTCTAGAACCGTCGCGCGTATGAGTCACCTTCTTTTATTTTCGATCGAACACCACTGTTTAGGGGAATTCCTTTGTCACGAAGGAGCACTCGAGCGTTCGATGCTGACACCTAGAGGTGAACGCATGATTGGTGACCGAATTACTCGGTGGCAAACCGAAGGAATTCTGATTGCAGAACTACGCGATCGTTCACTCGCCGATGGCAGCGTTGCCACCGTGGTGGTGCAGCAACATGTTTCTGTCCGTGCAAGCGAGGCTGAAGCCGCAATTCGTGCCTGGGCCCTCCAAGAAAATTTCGAATTGATTGACGTCCCTCCACGACTACTCCCGATGTGGGAATCCCTCACCCAACTCGATTTAGATGAAGAAGAGCGTTACAGCAGTATGCTCGCCATTCGTCATGCTTCGCATCGTCATTTGATTGCCTGGCAACGCGCGATTACACAAGTGCAGCAGGCGTTAGAAGAAGACAAGCTGGTCATGGTCTAAATGTCGCTCACTTCTTCCGATACAGCGCCTTTGCTTCTTTGACGAGTTCTTCGATTGTTTTTAAACCGCCTTCCCAAAAGTTTGGGTCTTCAAGGGAAAGACCGAAGGGTTGCAAGAACCCTTCTGGAGTTTTCGAACCACCGGCGCGCAGGAGAGTAAAATAATCCTTTACCATTTTTCCACCACGCTCCTTATACTGGGCAAACAGAGAGAGGGTCAAGATCTCACCGAAGGTATAGGCGTAAACGTAAAATGGAGAATGGAAGAAATGACTAATGTAAGACCACCAGATGCGGTAGTCATCCGTCATTTTGACGCTCGAGCCGAACATTTCTCGCTGACGTTTCATCCAAAAAGTACTGATTTCCTCGGTCGTGAGTTCACCCTTGTCTCGATACGATCGATGGAGATCTTGCTCGAAACGATACATCGCGTTTTGTCGAAAAACCGTCGCAAAAATCTCTTCGATCTTTTGCATGTAGATCGAGAATAATTCTTTTGGATTACTTACTCGTTGGCGCAGATCATCAAAAACCAACATCTCTCCAAAGACACTGGCTGTTTCGGCAAAGGTGAGAGGCATGTCAAAGTTAAGGTACGTCTGCTCACGTGCGATATAGGCGTGGACTGCGTGTCCAAGCTCGTGCGCGAGTGTCATGACATCTTTTAAGCTGCCTTTATAATTTAAGAGCACATACGGATGTGTATCCGTCGTCACAAACATACAAAACGCGCCACCACGTTTGTTCGGACGAATCGCCGCATCGATCCAGTTTTCATCAAAAAACAGCTGAGCAATATCCGCAAATTCAGGTGAAAAGCGACGATAGGCGTTTAAGACGATGTCTTTTGCTTCAGAAAAGGGCATTTCGATTGTGCTTCTTCCGGCGACGGGAGCATAGCGATCGTAATCGTAAAGCGTTTCGAGTCCGAGAACCTTCTTTTTGAAGCGATAAAAATCTTGAACGATATTCGTGCGTTTTGCGACTGTCTGACTCATGGCATCAACGATGGGCTGGGTTGTTTCATTGCTTAAATGACGACTCTCTTCGGGAGAGGAAAACCGGTAGTATTTATCGGTCGTTTTCTTTTGTTGAAATAACGCGTTCGCGATAAAGGTGATGCGACGTGCTTCTTCCCGCAATCCTTTGGTTAAAGCTACCGCTGAAGCTTTGCGCTCACTGCGCTTGGCACTGTGGAGCCCATGAAGTGCTTCTTCCGTGCCGACTTCTTTGATCTTGCCCGCTTCTTTCAATTGAAAGGTTTTATAAGCGAGCTCTTCATCAAAGAGACGGACAAAGGCGGCTCCACCGCAGAGGTTAAAGTCGCTTATGATTTTTTCTTCGTTTTCTTCTAAACGATGTGGACGATAATCGGCCACGCGTTTTAAATAGTGAGCGTAGTTTTTTAACACGCGATGTTCGCTCCATTTTTTTAAGATCTCCTCATCAATTTTTGAGAGTTCTAATTCAAAAAAGAGGAGTTTTTGCGACAACTCAAGTCCAGCCTGACGCATTTTTTGTTCAAACGCGCTATTCATGGGGGTGTTTTCTGCGTTTACGAGGAGATGGGCGTAGATTTCCGGTTTCGCTGCCTGTTCCATGATTGATTCGTAGATTTGAATCAAAGAGAGGAGTTCCGTAGGTTTCAAAGCGGAGGTCACTTTTCCACGGCAAGACTCAGCAAATTCATCCGCACGACGGTTTTGGAGGCTCCAGGTCTCTTGGATGGCTGGATCAGAAATGCTCGTATAGAGATCGGACAAGTTCCAGCTGGGAGGAGGGGGCAAAGCGACTTTTTTCATAGATGCATGCATTCTAGATGGAGGAGGGGAGAATGGCAAAGATAGCGATCGTGTGATCCAAAAACGATCGAAGATCGAATTTCTTCATACGTGATTAGGGAAACAATTGCACAAATGTCGTGCTGTTCTCGCTCCAAGCTCTAACGTATACATTACATAAAACACCGCGAAGGAATTTTATATACGAAATTGTTCTCTGAATTCTTGCCAAGAGTAATCGTGATTTCCTTGGAGATAGGCGCCTGTTGCAGCATAAACATCCGCAGCGAAATGATGGCCCGAAGCGAGTATCTGAAAAAGGACTCTTCTACCATCGACGAGCTCTGCCGCGAGTGCTCCTGGTTGACAAGGATCCACGAAGGCGTGAGAAGGCCTTTCTAGGCCTTCAGGAAAGGTATTGATTGCCTGCACTGGGGTGCCCAGTTCTTTTTCTAGATCAGCTCTCCAATGTTCAGCTCTTTTGATGAAAGCCTTCTCCCATTCCCCTTGGCGCACGGCCTGCAGTCTCCTTTTGACTTCGCTACGGGTCGAAAGGGGGATCTGTAACTCCAGCTCTTGATAGGCAGCGACGGGGTCAAAAAATCTTGCAAACGCGGCAGTGACAATATCCGGATCTGCTAAATATTCAGGATATGATTCTCGTAAGGCGGACCATCCTGCTCGGTGCGCAGTTTCAAGTGCGTCTTGACGGTCTCTCTCTGCATTGCCGGCATCGGTTTTGTCGAAGGTTGCTTCCATAGGGGTAGCAGTGTCAAAAATGAATATGATTGTATGATAGTATAGTCTCCATAAGCATGCCACGGACGTTTAGCCGAACGGCCGTTGACGTCCGGTATCAAAATCCGTATGATACCGGCGTTTCATAATCATTCCGGGATCGTCTAATGGTAGGACAGCAGCCTTTGAAGCTGTTTATCTTGGTTCGAATCCAAGTCCCGGAGCCAGGAAAGGCCACACGTCATTGTGTGGTTTTTCTTTTGCCGAAATATGGAGGGCTTGAAGGGCTGCCCAGTGTCGTTTTTCACCACCACCCACCACGTTTTCCACCACGTTTTCGGGGGACAACACCACCACGTTTTTCTGCGTGAGCAGGAGGTTCGAGCCAAAGATTTCTTTGGCGGCAACGCCTGTCGAGCGTTGAAATACACTTGAAGTTCAAATTAACTCCTATCTACCATCCACATACCCCAATACCCGTACCGTCGCCCATTGAAACGGATCCTGTGGTGC
>CAYHTN010000045.1:0-10293 GCA_964359565.1 uncultured Gammaproteobacteria bacterium | reverse complement strand
CTCTGAACGAGATGGGGGCATGTACAGCGCTATCAACAAGGGATTTTCCGAAGCGAACGGAGATATCTTTGCATGGATCAATGCGGATGATCGTTACGAGCCAGGTGCGTTCCACAGGATTCAAGAGGCCTTGAAAACTTTTCCAGAGATTCAATGGATTAAAGGTATTACCCGAACAATCGACGAAGAAAGTCACCTTCTTCGTCGCGGTGTCTGTAATCTCTATTATCAGGACTGGCTTCAAAAAGGCATCTATGGACAAGAGGCTTACTTCGTAGAACAAGATAGTGTTTTCTGGAGAATCTCTCTCTGGGAGAACGTGAAAGAAATCCCTTCCCATTTGCGCTTTGCAGGAGATTATTGGCTCTGGCTTCAGTTTGCTCGTTTTACCTCTCTTTGGTCACTGAATGCTCCTCTAAGCAGCTTCCGGAAGCGCCAAGGACAACTAAGCAAAGATATCGAACGTTACAAAGGAGAGCAATTTACAATCCGTCCAAAACGCAGTTTGACCGCCTGGCGTTCACGCTTCTTTTTTAGTCTTCACGCCCTGATCAGAATCTATGTTCCCTGTCTTCAAGGAATATTTTCTCATCTCTATCCCCTTTTCTTTTGGCGACAACATCCCTATCTTGCTTACGAACAAGGCCACATCGTCAAAAAAATCACCTCTCGCTATTTTGTCGAATAATCTCTATGCTCATGCGACTAAAAAAACTCTTGAACGCTTGCGGATATGACGTCAAGAAATATCATTCTCCCCTCAACACAACCATTCGATCGCTAGGGATTCAGACTATCCTTGATATAGGCGCAAATAATGGGGTTTTTGCCTCCCATATGCGACAGGAGTTTCCAGAAGCCTTTATTTACGCGTTTGAACCTCTCCCCGATTGCTTTCAAGAATTGCAGGCGCGGCACGCGCAGGACATACGTTTTAAAGCGTTCTCGGTTGCTTTAGGAGACACTGCAGGCGAAATGACCATGGAACATAATGCGTTTCATCCAAGCTCATCACTTCGCCCTATGAGCAAGCTGCACAAACTCTTGTATCCAAAAACAGCAGATGCACGCCCAGAAACAATTCGAATCACCCGCTTAGACGACCTGCTCGCGAAAGAAATGCTGGCCCCAAGGATATTGGTGAAAATCGATGTTCAAGGCTACGAAGATAAAGTGCTCGCCGGAGGAACAGCTGTCATGCAAAAAGTAGCGGCAGCGATTATAGAAGCATCTTTCGTTCCTCTCTATGAAGGTCAGCCACTTTTTAATGACATCTGTCGAATCATGGACGGCCTAGGTTTTTCATATAGCGGTGATATGGGCCGACATTACAGCCGCCTCACCGACAAACTCCTTTACGAAGATGCGCTCTTCATCAAAAAAGAACTCATGAGCGCGTAATTCCGTAAACATGCGCGAGCTGCTTGAAGAAGGCAGCGAGCCTTTCTGTACAGGAAGTAATTTCAAGATGAGTCAGAGCATACGTACGAGCATTTTTTGCCAATCGAGCGCGAAAGCGGTCATCTGTCATAACACTCACAATCGCATCACGGAGCTCTTTCACATTTCCCTCTTCGACCAAAAGACCATTTTCTCCGGAAGTAATGTATGACTCTAGTGTAAACGTCCGAGTCGCGATCGTCGCTTTTCCCATGATGAGCGCCTCATGTACCGTCGAACAGCCCATTGCGTCATTGAGACGCCGAGATGTATTCAAAGGGATCACGACTGCGGCCGCACGATTGTATGCCTCTACAAGCTCTTTTGGCGAGTAACTCTCGATACGAACGAACGAAGGGAGAGGATTAAATGGCGTCAGACGGTCAGGCCTCGTGGTCACGATCACTGATAGATTTAAGCCCTCACACGCTGCAAAGAGTGTCTTATAGTCACGATCCGGATCCGTCCCGATGGCAAGAATGGATCGTTCTTCTGATACCGGTCTTGGGACGAAAAAGGAGGTATCTGCACCAAAAGGAATAAAGACTATCTTATCAACCAATCGTGGGAAGCGAGCCTTTAGCATCTCCACCTCTTTTTGACTCAGCGTGACAATACCCGCAGAACGCTTCACAAGAAAAGCGAAGAGTTTTTGTCGAAACAACCTTCCAGTGCCTAAAAATCCCGTAATATTAAAATCGTACATCACCCAAAACGGGCGCTTCATCGGAAGAAGGGTAAAGAATAATTGAGTTCCAAAGCCAGTGGAAGCAAAAATAAAATCGTAAGAAAAAAAACGCCAGAAGATAAATAAATGCGACCAGTATGCCGGTACGTAGCGACGGATTATCCGACAGAACCAACGTGGATATACCTGTTCTAGCTCGATAAGATCCGCTTGAATATTGAATTGATCAAGATGACACATGCCCCAGAATCCAGCGCCATGATTCTCACCGCGGCGAACACGCTCGAGCGCCTGAAGACGAGACCCAGCAAATAAATAACCGACCCGAAGGCGTTTTGGCTTCGAATTATTCTTCGCATCAGTGTATCCTGTGTTCATGGAGAGGGAGAGAATCATTTTAATTATCGCGATAATCCTGATATTCGTTATTGATATTTGTCATAACCGGCAATAATTGATGCTCGGTAATATACTTGGCAACTTCAAGGGAAGCAAGGTGATTTCCACGTTCATTCCAATGCCCATCTCTCTTCCAATAGAGAGATCCCTCTGGGAGTTTTTCTTGAGCTTGAAAGCTTGGAAGCAGGTCAACATAAGGAATGTGCGCTTCCTCAAGCCACTGCCGCATACGTTCGTTTGGTCGATCCTGGTCCGGGAGACGTGTACGAACTTCCGTCTTTGACGGGATCAGAACGATGAGTAAAGGGATGTTTTCAGATTCTGCCAGCAGCTTAAATCCCTGCATGCTTTCGAGATGCCGTTTAAAGACAAGGCCCGGCACCGTCGTGGTGGCTGCGGGCGCTTCAGACGCGACACCCTCCACGGATCGCAGAGGATCCGTGAGCACCCGTTTCAGACGGTACACAATTTGATCAATATGCAATCTTTGCCTTGCAACATTATAGAGCACCGATCGAGCCCCTAAAAATATCTGAACTCTCTGGCTTGCTTTTAACGATGGCGGTGGAATTTGGCATGTCGCTGGTGCTGTTTCGGCATAGGGGAAAACAAGAGCTTGACTACAACGCTTTTGAGCAGGAATACGATAGCCGTCGTACACGCTGTAATGAGGAAAGAGAACATCATCATCAACATCATTCGCGCCAAGATAACCGACGATAAGCAAAGAGGGCTTTTGAGGGAGCACGGCCAGATGACGAGAGGTCTTCACGAGCTGTTGACGTGTGCCATACCCATTAACGCCACAGGTGAGCGCTCGGACATGAAGAAGAGCTTCGATCCCCTTTCCCCAATTCTTCTCAAGAGGGACCCAACCCCAAGTAAAACTATCTCCTGTAAGATAAATTGAAGACGTCGCTTGTTGAAACGGAATGTCAAAACAACCCCACTCATTCGACCACACCTCATAGACACCATCCGTAAAAGAAAGTCTACGAGGTGGAACATTAGGCGCTATATCATAGCCAATCGCGGTATCGGCTCGGACATACCCCTGAGGTTCCAAGGGGGGAAGATACTGTCGCCTCAGAGATGTGAGCTGTAGACCTCCTTCTAAAAGAAGCCCCGTAAGAATAAGACTAACGAGAGCTAAGAGGGTGTTTTTTCCTCCCTGAACCATCCAGTGTGCAATCCGCATACGCTCCATGGGATATAAATAGGAGAATCATGGCCTTCCAAGAGTATCCCCTGTACAATTAGCTCATTCTAACAGATGTGGATAATTATTCAAAAAAATGAAAAAAGACCTCTTGCTTAATGGAGGACTCGTGTTAGGAAGCCTCATTCTTACCTTAATCCTCTTAGAAGGAGTAGCCCAGATTGCAACAAAACCCGTCTATCCAATTCTTCGGACAGATTCGGCGGTAGGGACGATCATGGAGCCTAACGTCCGTAAATATCTGTGGCATGACGAGGCTCAAAAAGAAGTCCTGGTGATTACAAATGATCTCGGCTATGTCGGTACATCACTCCCAGAGACAAGCACGAACACACTTCGTATCGCTCTCCTTGGAGATTCAACGACGGCTTCGATTGAAGTAGACTACTTCAATTCCTACCCCTTTCTCTTAGAGCAGACCCTGAATACCTCACGACCAGTGACCGAAAAACCTGTGCGAATCTGGAATTATGGCGTAGGTGGAACAGGGACATTCTTACAGTATCAACGCTACAAGAAACACGTTGCGCCCTATAACCCCGATTACGTCGCGTTAATGTTCAGCGAGAATGACTATAGTGATAATCTGAACAAGATTCAGTTTGATCCAGAAAAGTATGAAGAAGCAAAAACACGTAACATCTTTTGGAAAAATTTCTTATTAAAATGGCAGCTACCCAAATTCATCTTCGTGAAGCTTCAGCACAATACGAACTTCTTAATCCTTCTCAGCAAGCTCGGCCTTTACGAATTCAATGACTATACAAAAAAGGTACGACAAGAAGGCGTGGGAGCCGTTCAACAAGATCCCGCCTATTACGACTTTACGTTCGATCTCATAAAGCGCTTACGGGATCATGTCCACGCAGATGGTGGTAAATTCATGGTCATTTCAGCCACCGTCCCCCCAGGAGGAGCTCTGGACGATTGGCGCAACGTTGAACAAAATCGTCGTCTTGAAGCATTCCTACTAAAAGAGAACATCCCTCTCATCATTCCCGGGCTAACCCCGTATCATACAATCGCAACAGAGCGCCCTAACCTTGAAGAATGCATCAACTGGAGTTGTAGTGGCCACCTGAACGAAAAAGGACATCAGATATTGACCCGACTCCTCTACCCCGTATTCCGAAACATTCTCTATTCCTCCTCTACTTCCACTTCACGATAACCCCTCTATGGCAACAGGATACAATAACTACTTTTATGAAGAGATGAAAGATACTTCGCTCGCCTCTGCTCGAGCCGTTGTTCCTTTGGTTCTCAAATTCACAAACAACCCTCGCTCCGTTGTTGATATCGGTTGCGGCACGGGAAACTGGCTGAAAGCATTTCAGGAACAAGGCGTAGCAGAAGTCACCGGCATCGATGGGAGTTGGGTGGACGAAAAAATCCTTGTTATTCCGCGAGAGCGATTTATCCCAACGGACATCGAGCATCAATTCACCTTTGAAAGCAAAGCGGATTTGGCAATGTCCTTAGAAGTGGCAGAGCACGTCCCCGCTCGGTACGCCGCTGATCTGGTACGCGTCCTCACCTCTATCGCTCCGGTCGTCTTTTTTTCTGCCGCCATTCCACTTCAAGGCGGGGCCCATCATATAAATGAACAGTGGCCAGACTACTGGGCGAAGCTTTTTGCCGCAGAAGGATATGTCCCAGTCGACTGTATCCGTCGACGTGTTTGGGAGGACACGCGCGTATCCTTCTTCTATGCGCAGAACATGTTTATATATGTTTCAAAAATAGCGCTTTCAAATTATCCCCTCTTAGCTGAAGAAATAAGGTCTGGGTTTTCGAGCACCCCTGCGCTCGTCCATCCCTATAAATATCTGTATTTCGGAGAACGCTGGGAGTCGATCGTACCACTCCTCGGGAAAATCCCTCCCTCCTTACTACATAAGGGTAAAAGCCTTCTAAATAAACTGAGGGCATTACGGCAACAAAATAAATCCGCTTCCTAAATCGCAAGTATGTCCAATCAGAGCTATCCCAAAATCTCCATCGTCACGCAATGCTACAATCGAGAAGATCGTATTGCCGAAACAATCGAATCGGTCCTATCGCAAGGATACCCAAATTTGGAATATATTGTTATCGATGATGGCTCAACCGATAAAAGCTTTGAGATCATTCAGCGGTATCGAGATCAACTCGCGTACATCGAACAACTACCTGGGAAACGAGACACTCCCGTCGAAGCGATCAACTATGGCTTCAGCAAAGCAACCGGAGATATTCTTGGTTGGCTCAACTCAAAAAATATCTTGCTTCCCAACAGCCTCTTCACCGTCGGACGCGTGTTTAATACTTTTTCTGATGTCGACTGGTTGACCGGCATTGGCCTTACCCTTGATGGCAGCGGCTGTATTACCAATGTCATTCCGGTTCGTAAAGATCTTTACGAACATCTGGCTGGAACAAGCAGCAATATTCAACAAGAATCAACCTTTTGGCGACGTTCTCTTTGGGAAAAGGCTGGGTCAAATATCCCGCAAGGTTTTCCGCATGCGTTCGATATTGGCCTCTGGAGCACGCAATTCTTCCCGCAGGCGAAGCTTTATCATCTCAACACCTTACTTGGCGCCTATCGCAAAAGCCCAAAAGCCTTTAGCAGCGTGAACCGCGGTGAATTTCTTCACGAGATCGAACAAGCACGAGCGGCTCTATGGACAAAGATGCCTGCTCGAACCAGACGGTACGCCCAGGCTTTTCAAATCATCCGCTGGTTAAAGCCCGCTCTTCGCAATATTCCAGACCCTATCTACGTCAAGATTCCTTTTCTGAAAGAGTTCTGTCATCACGCGATCAAATTCGATAAGATGGAAGGAGAATTAGCGACTTTGACCCGCTACAAGCGCAACCCCTTCCGCACCATCTTTCCGTGGTAAACCAGGTCTATTTCTTTATCGCTTCAAGATTGAGACTAATCGGTTTTCCAGCCACCTGTTCGAAGGCACTGTCTTGAAAGGTGTAGTAAGACGCCTGTCCTGGGTCCCAAAGACAAACTTCTTTGAACCCCGCACCTTCAAGAAGCTCAGTGAGATATGTGCGATTAAACATTCCCATATGGTAGTTGTAGGGATAATCCTGAGCCCCCATGAGGGGCTTTTGAATCACGCGCATATCGTTGCCATGGGCCTGATAAATTTCTACCAAAGCTGTAAAATCTGGCACCGCAATTCGTAGTATTCCTCCTGGCTTTAAAACACGTGACCATTCTTGAAGAGTTGCGCGCACATGCTTGTGACCGATATGTTCTAACACATGAGAAGCGTAGATGACATCTGCACACCCATCTTCGAACATCGGCAAGCGCGTGATCGGATGAACATAATGCACATGCCGAAATGGGAGTGCGTCTACATTGATATAACGCGGATCATCCTGATCTCCGCAACCAAGATGAATGAGTATTTTTCCATCTTCGTTTTTTGGCAAAGCGAGAGGTAGGATCTTTTTGAAATACGCTTTAAAGAAAGACAGCCGTCCAAACGTCAATGAACGACGGAAACGCGCATAGAGGAATGAGGCATCGAAAGACATAAACATTAAAATAACTCACTTAGGACCGGAAATTCCTTCGCGAGATTCTTACGGAGAGCGGCTCGTTTCTCATCTCGCTCAGGAATCCACGCTGAACGCTCTAAGAGCGCATCAGAGATAAGGAATCCTGCTAATCGATTGCCTCGTACATTCCAATGCGGATCGCGCTCCCAATACAAAGAGGTTGCCGTGGGGTCCACCTGATGAAACATCTCACGAAGATCAATAAAAGGAATATCCTGAGACGTTAAATAGGCCTTATAGGCCCGATAGGGATCTGGTGCGTCTAAAGGCAGCTGAACGTCCTCCCTCGTAGGAACGAGGGTGACAAAAAAATCTGATCCCTTGGCTCGAACAGTCTCACGAAACGCTCCTGTTTCCGCGAAATGCCGTTGCTCGTCCTCTGCGGACATCGAAAAAACCGACGGCACAGGGACATTCACAGCTCCCACTTGTCGTAATTCTTGCTCTGAAACAAATTGTTTCACCGTATTTTTGACAAGATGGTATGTGATGGAATGACGAGTAAGAATGCACTTTAGTCGCTGCAGGGAGGGATGATCGGGCTTCGTCTGCATGCAATATCGTTTTCCATATTGATAGACATCCGCTAAACGTGGTTGCATCTCTTCGAAGGAGCGCTTCGTATCCGCTTCGGGTTTACGAACCAAATATCCGTCGTACACAAGCTTATTCGGAAAAGCAAAATCATCCGTTGGATCATTCTCACGAAAGTACGCCAGAACAGTGAGCTTAAGCGTCGGCACTCGCTCGAAGACGCGCTCTGCCTTAAGACGCTCCTGAATGGTCCCAAATCCTCCGACGCCGCACTTGAGTGTACGTGTCCCTAAAAACTCTTGGACTCGTGTTCCCCATTTTTCTTCAAAAGGAGCGAACCCCCAGGTGAAGCTATCGCCCGCAAGATAGATCGAGGAAGATTCGCCTTGATATGGGGTATCAAAACATCCTAAGGCATTTGACCAGATTGGAAATGATTGGTCTGCAAAAGAGATCGTTGAGGTTGATACGTTCGCCGTGATATCGTAACCAAGTTTTGGATCGGCGGTGTAGTAGTAACGTGGCACGCCGACCGTCGCAATCAATGCCTCAAAGGGCGTCCATCGTAACCCTGCTTCGAGTATCCCAATCACGACCAGTAACGCTCCCATAACGAGGAGCATATTAATGACATTGGTGCGATTAATCAGCTTCATACGAGCGCTCAAAGTCCTGACGCGAGCGAAGCTGTTTGTTTTTTTCAAAGAGATAGTCTCCTACAACGAGCACATCCATATCCGTGCTCATGAAACATCGATAGGCGTCATCCGGGGTACAGACGATAGGTTCACCGCGAACGTTAAAACTCGTATTTACGAGCAGGGCGTAACCGGTTTTCTGACGAAACGCTTCGATCAACGACCAATATCGTTCATTCGTGTGCCGAGAAACCGTTTGAATGCGCGCAGAATAATCAATATGCGTGACCGCCTGAATGTCGGAGCGAAGACTATACAGACGGTCATAGAGCCCCGTCTTGGACGCGACCGGCGGTTTACGACGGGCGGACTGCACCGGCGAAACAAATAGCATATACGGTGAGAGATTCGTGCGTTCAAAATAGTCTTGAACGTATTCTTCCTGGACAGATGGAGCGAATGGGCGAAACCCTTCGCGTTGTTTAATCTTCAAGTTTAAACGTTTTTGCATCTCTGGATCACGCGCATCTCCCAAAATACTCCGATTTCCAAGAGCGCGTGGACCGTACTCCATTCTGCCTTGGAACCAACCAACGACATTCCCAGAAGCAAGAAAATCTGCCGCACGGGTAGATAGCTCCTCCGGAGAAGAAACCTTGGTAAAGACTGCATCATTTTTGCGAATCATGCGTTCAACCTCAAGGTCAGAAAACGCTGGGCCCAAATACGAGCCCTGCATCGCATCCGCGACTTCAGGACCAAGAACCCGCTCTTTGCCCTGCACCGTATGATATCCGACATAGGCGGCCCCAAGCGCCCCACCTGCGTCCCCTGCCGCCGGCTGAACCCAGATTTGTTCAAAGATACCCGCTCGCTCCAAGACCCCATTTGCGACGCAATTAAGGGCGACCCCGCCTGCCATACAAAGATTTTTTGAACCCGTGAGTGCTTTTGCAGTTCGTGCCAAGCGAAGAACCACATCTTCCGTCACCTCTTGGATCGCAAGAGCAAGATCCATGTAATCCTGGGTCAGCTCCCCTTTCTCATAGGTGCGGGGAGGAATTCCAAATAACGCTTCCCATTTCGCGTTGTCGCACATGGTGAGCTCCGTCGCGAAGCGGAAATAATCCATGTTCAAAAGCAGCGATCCATCTTCTCGGACATCGATCAATTCATCGTAAATCGCTTTCTTCCATTTTTCCACCTTCTCACTGCCATGATGTCCGTAGGGGGCGAGACCCATGAGCTTATACTCTCCACTATTCACTTTAAAACCACAGAAATAGGTAAAAGCGGAATAGAGTAATCCCAACGAATGCGGAAACGCAAGCTCTTTCAACAGAGTGATTTCCTTCCCTTTACCATGTCCGATTGCGGTTGTGGTCCATTCTCCTACGCCATCGATCGTAAGAATAGCGGCATCAGTAAATGGAGAAGGATAATATGCGCTTGCGGCATGCGAAAGATGATGTTCAGAAAAAAGGAGGGGGGGTCGTTTTTGAGTCTTCTTTTCGCTCACGCGTGCAAGCGCATCAGAGAGGAGCTTCCGCATAAACAGCTTATCTTTGAGCCACACAGGGATGGCTGACAGGAAGCTCGTGAGGCCGCGTGGCGCAAATGCATGATAAGTCTCAAGAAGACGTTCAAACTTAATATAAGGCTTATCGTAGAACACTACCGCCGTCAGATCGCCAATGTCACAGCCCGCCTCTTCTAACACAAAACGAGTGGCATAATGCGGGAAATTGCTATCCTGTTTTTTTCTGGTAAAACGCTCCTCCTGAGCCGCGGCAACGATTTTTCCATCG
>CAYHTN010000044.1:0-10765 GCA_964359565.1 uncultured Gammaproteobacteria bacterium | reverse complement strand
CCCGACTGCACCGAAAGCATCTTTAAAACATCCCTCAATGAGGCATCTTTCAAGTCCAGGGTTATCTTAACATTCCCCTTATCGCCAAAAATCTCTTCAGGCGCGTCAGCGGCAGAAAGATGATCTCCCGCCCATCTCGGCGTCAAGGTTATAGCAATAAGAAAAACCAAAACCCTCATTCGGATTTTATTTATCATCTTCTCCCTCCATTTTAACCACCATCGCCCTGGATGGCGCAGGATAAGTAAAGATCTCTAATTTATAGACAACTTCGATTCCCTCTTTGGTTATGGCGGTAATAAACGCCTCTTGCACATTATCCCCGGCCTTAAAAATCTTACCCCCGATAATCACCTGAGGCACCGGGCCGCCCGCTACCAGCCCCTCCACTATTATTGCCGGAGGCACAACCTTCTCTTTAACTACGGGGATTTCCGGCGGCTTAACCACCCTAACTTCATCGGGAAGCTGTTTTTCAAACGGATCGCGCAGGTTAATGGCGGTATACTCCGTCTTCGGAGCCGCCGCTTGAACAAAAGGTATAAAACCGCGGGTAAACATAAAAAAATAAATTATAAGTAAGGCCGCGCCGATTTTCATTGCCCCTTAATATAAGTAGCTCCTACAGCCATGGTCAAGGATAAAATATTAGCTCCGGACGGGTCAACGCTTTCTTTAAGCGAAATACTCTGTATCCGCAGCATATTTTCCTGAGATTCCAAAATGCTTACAAATTTTGCCAAGTTGTGATAGCTGCCTTTAAGCTCCAGATCGAACAATACCACGCTGGAAAAATCATCATTAAGCTCTTTAGGCGGTGAAACGGAAATTGTCTCTACTTCAGCTTTAGAGGCGAATTCCTGGAAAGACCGCGCGGACAATAATGGATCTTTCTTAAGATAAGGACTGGAATCCTGAGATATTTTCTTATCCAGGCCGGACAGCTCCAACGCTAGCGCGATCCTTTGCTCTTGAATAGCTGTTTCTTCATTTATGGCCGCGGTTTTATCCTTTTGCATCTTAAATATCTTCCAGGCAGCCAATAGAGCCAAAACCATAATCGCTAAAAAAATAAGCTTTTCCTTGTTTCTCGATACCAACTGAAGGTTTATATCATTAAAGGCCATTGTTAATTCCCGGTAATCTCAAAAGTCGTAATCTTATGCCCCTTACTCTGAGCGGATCGGACAGAGGCTATTTCCAGGCGGTTTAAACCCAGCATAAAATCAGGGCTCTCTTTAAGTTTTTTTAGAAAAACAGCTATTGCCTCTTCTTCAAGCGCCTTGTTCCCCAGATAAATCGCCCCCTTAAGTGAAAGAGATTTTACCTTATCCTTTGCGGAGGCCGAGAGATCGAATTGTTCAATCCACAAACCGCCCTTGACCGCCTCAGGCAGGATATTGAAAGACGTGATCAAATATGCCCGGGAGGCAATTAATTCCTGAACAAATAAAAGCTTTTTTTTGTATTCCATCCTCTTCTGACGCAGGCCTTCCAAATCCATAGACCCTAAGTTCGCCGGGGCTAAGACCATATCAGCCTCGGCCTTTGTCCGCTCTAAATTCTTAGCGGCTTTAAGCTGCTCGGGCAAAGGAACGCCATAGGCCGCCCCAGCCAAAGCCGCCGCCAGCAGTAAAGGCCGCTTAAACATATTAAAGTTAAAGGCCAATGAAGGAGCGGGAGCCGATATATCTTTAGGCGCGCTCAAACTATATTCCTTGCGTGATTTTAATAAATCTACGGATAGGTTTACCTTTATAATATCTCTAAGGCCAACAGCGCAGGCTTTAAGCCCGTCCAAATCAGTCAGAGAGTCCAGAGCGCTATTTTTGTCCAACTCCAACAACTGCACCTCTATTCCCAGACTTTTACTTAATTCTGATAATAACTCCGGGCTCGCATTCTTAGCTACAAGAATAATCTTATCCACAGAAGAGCCTGAGAATTGCCTGCGAAAATAACCCAGAGAAACCCTGAGCTCGCTGGTTAAGCGCTCTTGAGAAACAGCCTCCAACGCGCTTACCACGGAAGGCGCTTCCTGAGCCCGGCTCAACCGAACATCCCGACTAAAACACGGAAAACCCGCGCTGACTATAGAAAACTCCATATCTAAATCATCATCAATAGACATAAAGGCAATAGACTGCTTAGGGTCAATCTGTTTGGCGGCTGAAACCATCCTAACCAGGGCAAAGCCGGCGGATTCAATAGCCTTTAATTGAATACCCATTAGCTTAAATAACCCGAGATAATAATCAAAACTGACCTTGGTGGCCGCCACATAAAAGACATCCATCTTGTCTATGCCCTTACTCAGGCGATGCTGATAATCAAAAACCAAATCCTCGGTCTTAAAAGGAAGATATTTCCTGGCCTCAAAACTTATCCCTGAGGAGATTTCTGATTTTGGCAGAGATGGGATTTGAAAACCCCGGATAAAAAGGTCCTTACTGGTAAGGCCGAGCACCGCTTCCTTAGAACTGAATTTATTTTCTTTAAGAAGTCTTTTTATTTCATCCGCCAGGCTGGCCTGGTCGCCATCTTGAGTTGTCAGGCCGCCTGTGACCCTATCCGAAGCAGTCGCCAGGGTTAAACCGGCCTGCCGAATAACATCCTTACCCCGCAACTCGACAACGGTTACCCTACCTTTACCAAAATATATTCCTAGTCTATTTCCCATTTATGTTCAACCCGCGGCTATTAACCGGTTAATCAGTTTACTTTCTGCTGCTTGCTTTTAATCCAAGTATTGACCTCTTTACGGTCAAAACGCCAGACCCCGCCCACCTTAATACCGGCTATTTTTTTTTCATGCAGCCAGTTATAAATGGTCTGACGGCGTAATTTAAGGTATCGCGCCAGTTCATCGACATCCATTAATTCGTTCATTCTTAACCCTTTCTGTTAAAGAAAAACATATTTTATAACTAATTTTAATATTCAGTTTTAAGAATACATACCTTATATATATATATCATAATAGATTTACTTTGTCAATAATTTTGTTTGAGACTTTTGCCTGAGGCTTTCTCTCCATATTAATTGAGGAGCCTCTGAGCTCTTTCAATATACCGCTTAGCGTCGGCAAAATTCGGGTCCCGATTCAAAACCTCACTCCAAACAGCGACTGCCTCCTCATACCTGGCGGCCAGAGCATAAGTTATCCCTAAGTTATAGCGGGCCTCGATATCCGCGGGCTCAGCCTCCAAAATTTTCTTAGAAATCCGTATAGATTCCTCATACATCCCTTGCAGGCCGTAAGACATCACCAAGGTCTGTTGAATAAATCTGCTGTTTTGGGTGAGTTTCGCGGCTGTCTGATAAAGCTCTACACCCTGAAGCCGATCACTCCGGATAACCTCACTACCTAAGGCAACATAATATCCGGCAATAAGCTCCAGGTTCAAATAATCCTTGTTCTCAAGCCACCCCCCGAACACATCCCGGATTTGATAATTCTGCCAGCACTTCTTCCCGGATCCCGGATCAAATTCTTCATCCTCCCTTAATATCCTATAAGCTATACCTACCTGTTCTTTCTTATATTTATCCAATGAAAGAAGGATGCTATTACCCAAATTAACATATAAAGGCCGCCTATCCCGGGCCAACAAGGTTGCGACCAAATCAGATCTTCCTTCCCGGTCCAAATCAGGAATAGAGAATGGAGTATCCTTAAACACATCCCCTCCGTTATCGTCGTAGATTAAAACATCCGTCCTTATCTTCTCACATATATTCAGGTATGCCAGTATAAAAAGGACATTATCCCCCTCTCCCAAAAAGACCGCGTCTTTCTCCATGCTGTTTAGGATATTCCTGCCGAAATCATAGGCGATATAATTACGACTTTGGTCATTCTTGGAGTAATTAGACAAAAAAGAAATAAAGGCAAAAACACAAGATCCCGCCAGCAGACAGCAATAAAGCGGCTTACGGACATTTCTTCGCGCCAGGTCAATAAAGTAAAAAATGCCTAAGCCGATAAAAATAGCCACGATAATATAGGAAGCCAGAAGATAGACCCTGGAGATATACATATCCCTGGGTGTAGGGGCTATCCCCAGCCAGATATTCACCCCGCTTAGAATAAAAATGGCTAAAAATACCACCAGATACCTGCGGGCCTTAAATAGCAAAGGCAAAAAACCGGCAAATAAAACCGGCCAGACCAAACCAAACTCGCTGGTGAATAAATCTCCCAGCCATTTTAAACGCTCCAGGCTAAGACTGCGAAGGTTCAGTAGATGGCCCAAGGTGAAATTCTCCTCCACATTGCCATATTGACTGCGCAAAAGATAACCCATAAATCCTTTAAAATCCCGAATTCTATTCCAATTAAGCCCCGGATCGCTTAAAGCCCGGATAGGTATATACAAATAAAGACACAGCCCCAATGTGAATAAACCCAGCATAATAAAAAGCGGTTTCGGCCGGATAAATATCCTTGGTTGATAAAACAAAATAATCAAGAAAAACCCAGGGGCGAAAAATAAGCCTAACTGATGGCAGGTAATACTCGTCCCGTAAAGAAAAGAAAACCAACACAAAAGACTATTCTTCTTATCCTTAGTCCATTTAATCAGTATTAAGAGGCAAAGCCCAATAAAAAATACATATAAGGTATAGACCTCAGCCACTACTGCCTGAGACCAGAAGGTATTGGAACCGGCAAAAATGATGGCCGCTCCAAAGGCAGGAATAAGCCTATTAATTAAAGGCGAACCGTCCGGCTGGATTATTTTGATGAGGAGCGCCACGATTAAATAGACTATTACGCAGGACAGGCTAGCAAAGAAGGCTGAAAGCAGATTTACCCGATAAGCAATACTATCAAATGGAAGAAGAGTAAACAATTTACCCAAAAGACAATACAGAGGATACCCGGGTGCGTGGGGAACGCCTAAGGTATAGGCGGCGGCAATCAACTCTCCGCTATCGCCGGTATATACCGCGGGGCAAAGAGTAAGGAGATAAATAATAAAACTCAAAAAAAATACCAGCAAGCCAAATCTGTTTTGCTGGCGGATGCTATAACCCATCTGTGTTTAAAATTATCTCATAACTAACTGCTATAAATATAGTTACAAAGAGTGTTCCTGTTTTTCTATTCTATTTCCGCGCTGACAGTTATATTTTCGCCTTCGGTGTCCTCGGCTACCTCAATGCTTGAGGTTATATTAACCTGGCTTATATTATTGTTTGTAGAGTTAGTGGTCCAAGTAAAAAGGGACACGCTGATATTGCTATCCGGGATGTCTATTGTTGTGGCATTGGTGTCTAAAAAACCGGCGCGCAGGTAAAGATCGCCATAGCGCATAGCTTGAAGCTCCGCATTCATAATGGCCTTAGAGACAAAATCCTTATTCACCAGCCTGTAGACATTTGGGGTAAAACCAATAAACACCGCGCTTAAGGCAAAGCAAAACATCAGGATTACAGAAACTATAAAAATCATTCTTTTACGTTAGTGAACCAAAAACTCATACTTTCCTGCCTGGATACCTGGGTGTCCAAACGCCCGGCTATGCCGGTAGCATTGATAAGCACGGTGAGCACATTGGGCTCATTGGGAAAAACATAGCTAAAGAGTATCTGTGGGTTATATTTACTGTCAACCAGGGGTTCGTTGATAACCTCCAGACTTACGGGGGTAGTGGCATTGCGGATAAAGTTTCCCTGTCCGTCAATGTAATAACAATAACCTAAATTATCGCCAAGTTTATTTGGGGTGATGTTATAGATGTCTGCCTCGCCTTCGAAACAATACGTTCTGTTCTCGGATAATTTAAGCGGACTTTCAGTAAACAAAGAGGCGTTCTCCACCCTCACCGCGCTTAAGGTATGCAGATGGATATTCTCCAGGGCATAGGCAATCTGCAAGCCGACATTACCACGCTCGATATTAGCCCTGGTCTGGGCAAAAATAAAATTATACCCGGCCATTGCCGCGGCCAAAGTAACCCCGCAGAGTACAATCGCTATGATCAATTCCACTAAAGTCAGGCCGAGTTCTTTTCTTATCATAAGCCAGGTCTTACGCTCCGGGACTAAGACCAAACCCCCTGCTACTTCACTTCGGTAGCAAGTATGGATAATATTGCTTTTCTAAGAGTGATTCTGGTGTTCGTGTATCCTGTGGTATATTCATAATCATCGGTAGTTTTATTCACAGTCGGCCGATCATAATACCATTTTATTTCAATTCTATTATCATTTCTGGAAGTCACGTTTTCTATTACCGCCACGTTATTAAATGAAGCCTGAGTTCCTATAGGCGTGCGCGCCTCAACACCAGCAATGTAGGGGCTGGTGAGACCGTTACTAAAAAAACAGGCTGAATAAATAGTATCAATAGTATCAATCTCTGTCGCGTTGTCAGTGCTGTTTGTGCCAACGCTCACGCTATAAGCAACCTCTATATTCTTTTTTGTCGCGAAGTCAAGCTGAGTGCCGTTAAGCATTAATGGCTCGCCAACAGACTCACCTATGGTTGTGTAGTTTTCCAATATAGAAGTGTCGGTTTGATTGGCAAAAGGAACCTCATCGCCAGCGCTATTAAGGATATTCTTTGCAGCTGTATGTGAGAATGGATAAGGAACAATATTGGTCAGGCGGATATTTTTAGTATCTAAGCCTCCATTGCCATCTTCCTCCTGATAAGAAACCACCACCTCTATGTCCCTATAGGGCATAGTTGTATTTGTGACGTTTTTGGTAACCACTATGGCAGTCCAATTATAAAAATCCTCCAAATCCTCCAAATCCTCCTGGCCCGACAGCGAGAAATTATTTAAAATATCATAACCACGTTGTGAATATTCTTCCATCTTACTGGAAGCTAGCCCCATAGCCTGGCTGCGGAATTCCGCCTGTCTCAAAAAACGCTTGCCGGCAACCACCGTAACCCCCAAAGCCCCCAAACCCACCATTATCAGCAAAGCACTGACAATTACCTCCAGAAGAGTAAATCCTTTTTCCTGATCCATCTAGTTTATAATTCCTTACTCGTCTTGATTTGTAACAGGAAAAACGGAAACTATCAGATTGCGCTGGTTCTTCGGGCTTCTTATTCTCATTGATGTCTCATTATACCATCTAATCTCAAAATAAACATCATTGGGAATCCTCCCATTGGCAAAGTCAGAAGGAATAAGCACATAACCACCGGTAATGGTAGGATCACCGATATTAGTCACACTCCCCTTACCAGCCGAAGGAACGGTCATCTCGGCTATCTGGCCCACAGGAACAAACTCCCCGGAAACATATGAAACAGTCCCATCATCCGCAACCTGTTTAACTCCGTTACCGGGCGCGTCACTTTTAACATACAATTGAGTCTTAAGCGGCCCCTCGATAAATTCCTGATAGGAAGTACCATGATGGGGATGACAAATAAAAGGCCATACCGCGACCAATCTGCCGGAACCCTCCACGCGCACGGTCCAGGTAAAGGATATTTTAGTTATATTCCTGTAGCCCTTAGCCGATCCTGTAGTCCCTTCTAATCCGGGGATAAGTTGATATTCACCTTTGACTAAACTAACTGTGCTTGGCTGCGGAAGACCGCTGGTAGTATAGCCATTTTCTTTACAAGGAAAATATACATTCGGGCAATTACCGCCCCCATCGCAGGTCCTGATGGTTTGAGCGCAATTACTATAATTAGACTCACCGTCATCCACACAACCAGAACAATTATAAGGATACAAGTTCTTAGCCCATTTCTCGCCAGCAACTACACTTGTGGATGTCCAGCGATCCTTTCCTCTCCATTCTCCGTCAATTTGTTCATTTAAATAATCCGCGCATGTAGGGTTATCGTCGCTGTCATCATCATAGAAATATGGAAACATTGTCGGTTCCAGATAAGCGTCATCCGTTCCAATAAGTTCCTCAATAGTTAAAGGTTTGCTGGGAGTAGTTACCGCTTCATCCGCGGCAAGGCAGCAACCTACCATTAAAAAAATAATAAAAACTACTCCGAAAAAATTTATCTTTTTCATCCTAAGGCCCTCCTTAAATGAACACCGAACAAAAGAACAAATAAATGCTTAGCCAAGAATTATTCTCTCACCGTGGTAATAATTAAACTAATATGGTTAATCTCCACCTGATAATTTGTGGCCTCATCCTCAGAAGTAGTAGTTGGATCATCTATATTCCTATTCATAAAATAATAAACCCGGACTTCATAACGCTTCCCTGGCCAAAGGTATGGGCCAGGCGGAAAGGTATCTTTAGAAACAAGGGTTGTTCCGTATATAGAAAACGCGGCATTTAAACTCTTTTGATGAAGAGCGCTGCTGTAAAGCGTAGTGCCAAAAGTAGGGTCAAATACTTTAATCATAGTATAGAACTTATCGCTCGAATTCTTTGCCTCACCAAGGGGTGTGGTATTAATCTGCCAAACTACATTATAAGACTCACCGGTCTTAGCTACAAAACTATACCGCAGATTGCTATCTATTTCCTCAAAACAACTATCTGTATTTCCCAGGAGGCATTCTTCCGCGAGCTGACGAAGCGTAGCGCAATCACCTGCCGTGGCATTATAACACTCAGGACTAACGGTTAATCTCTTTTCACATTTTCTATCTTTGCAATTCTGCACATATCCGTCTGAGCAAACCGCGCGCTTACAGCACTCCACCCTATCCTTGCATTCCTCGTATTCATCGGCATAATCAGTGCACGTATCAATACAATTCTTAAATGTTGAATTAAGGCTGTAGATATAAGACTGAATATAGGGCGTAGTGGTACAGGTTGCGGTTGCCGTGCAGGGAGTAGGAGTGCAGGTTGGACAAGGAGGAGGAGAAGGGCAAGGTGTCGGAGGAGGAGGACAAGGCGGAGGAGTAGGACAAGGCGGCGGCGTGCAAGGTATAGGACAGTTCTGAGGTTGCGAACATGTCGTAGGAGCGCAGGATGACAAGCCTGAACTGCACGAGGGAGTCGGGGGGGTGCAGGTTGGATAACACTGAGCATTACATGACTGCGTGGTTGTGCATGAGGGGGTAGTATTAGCCCACACATAGGCTATATCATAATAAGGGGCTTGATCGCATCTAAGCGGACCGGGATTCGAAGAACAAGCCTGAAAAGAAGGACTACTGCTTGGGGTGCAAGTTGATGTTTTCGGGCAGGTCCAAACCCTATTCTTACCGGTTCCTATTATAGCGCATCCTGAGCAACCTGACGGCTCCAGCTCATCACTAAATTCATCCGGACAGCCCCGCCTTTTCAGGCCATAAGGACTACCGCTATCTACCGAACCATTAGCATTACAACTAAGATACGGTTTATTCTGGCCGACACAACCATCTGAATCATCGTCGCGATTTCGCGAACCACAATCACTACAACTATCATCAGTATCTTCATAATCACACTTGGTTAACCCACAATCTTCGATTTTAAAAGGATTCTCAGTGCAAGCATAATCATCCGTTATATCGTTTTCACTGCATTTAATTACTTTAGGAGCACCAGTCAAGCAACAATTCGGACAGCTTTCACTTAAGCTAACGCAGTAATCACACCTAAAAGCCCTCCTGGATTGGGTTGAACAGGCGGCACAAAAAATATCCTCTTTTGTCAGATCACCGCTATCATAATCTTTTGAAACTATCTGAAGGTCATGAGCAGAGGGCAGATATCTTATGCGTTTATCTTTAGAATAGGCCTGGCTGCTAAAGAAAGCCGAGAACACCAAAAGTAATGCTAAAGCCTTCTTATTCTTTACCATTGGCTACATTCCTTCCAGATCGTGTTGTTACGATTAGTGATAGTCATATTCATCCCGCTGCAGGCCAGACCAGAACCCTGGCGCTTAGCCGTGGCGTTAAAACTTGGGCTAGTGGTGGTGGCAATAGAATAAGTAAAGCTATCTCCTTCCAAGGTAATCCCTAAATTCGCGGTATCGTTAGTATATGCTCCCTCATCCAGATAATATCTCTGCTGGGCAGTGTAGATTAGGCGCAGGTTGGCCTCGGCTTCTTTGGCCATATTTTTTTCTGAAGACCGGCTAAAATTGCCCATATTCAGGCTAACCAGAATTCCGATAATCACTAGAACCACTAAAAGCTCAATCATGGTAAACCCCGTTTTCACTCAATAAGCTCCCTTAGGCGCGATAAATCGCGCCGCTACCTACTTGCACAAATTGCTACGATAAATCGCGCCGCTTAGCGAAACGAATAACCACAACAAGCTTTTAAAAACTCTTGAAATAAAAAAGCCAAACTCTCCTTCGTAGGATAGCTTGGTTTATGCACCTTTTTGAAAGCTGCGTTGTCGGTGCGCCAGGCTACCCTATCCTTCCTTAAAAGACTTAGGTCCTTTAGCTTTGCGCCATGCGGTTTCCCGCATTTTGCCCCGGCCTTAATTTCCTATGCCGGCCTGCCGCCTTCTTAGATTACACGGCAGATTTTCGGATGTTGTAATTAAAGTATACACCATTAAATAACAAATTGCAATAGTAAAACAGTATTTTCAAGAAAACGCTTTCTTTGCCGCTATTGCGTCGAAATCTCATATTTGGACATCAAGGTAAAACAGAAAATAGCCATTCTTTACGATTCATTTTACCGTTAGTCTTTTATCTCTTATCTGAACGTTCGGCTATGGCCGTGGCATTAATAAGCGCATGAACATGTTAGGCTCATTGCCGGACACATAACTAAAGGTTATTTGGGGCTTATATCTACAGTCAAACAGGGTTTTATTGGTAGTAAGGCAACTAGTAATATTAGTAGCATTG
>CAYHTN010000043.1:0-10875 GCA_964359565.1 uncultured Gammaproteobacteria bacterium | reverse complement strand
ATGAAACAGCTGGAGGAGCCACGACGATCACGGGCGTCGTGGTTGAAACGATGCCTTTCAAAGGAAATTCTTTATCGAGCTTTAGCTCTCCTTGTGCGACACGACCGGCAAGCTGACCGGGACGAGGCGTCTTCGCAATCTCGATGACATGGTCGATTTTGACCGATTCTTGTTTTACTTTCACTCGAACTTCGGCATTCATGGAAGAAAGCCAAAGCACCGCAATCACGATAACAACCGTAAGAGCGATGAATGCATAGGCGATCTTTCGATAAATGTACGGCCGTGGCGGGGTCGAAAAAGAAGGTGCAGAGATGGGAACGACATTGGGTCGTCTGGATCCACGAATAGGCATAGAAAGGAACAAAGCTATAGTATCACATTTTCTCTTGTGGATAAATGTTACTGTTTACGTACTACTCCTTTAGCTTTCGCCGCTTCATCTTGTTGAAGGTCAGTGGTCTGTATTGGTTTTCTTCTCGTGATCCATTCGTCCACAACGATATCATGGGCACGAAAGGAGGTTTCTTCGAGAACCGTGGCGAAACGACCAACATCGATGAGCTCAGGCGTCAGCTGTATTTCGAAAGAGGCCGTCAATCCTTGTACATCTTCTGGGACTTTTTTGAGACGCCAGTGCACTTCTCGCGTTTTCTCATCATATGTCAGCGTACCAGTATCAACTTGAGTCTTTTGACTCCATGCGGCAATACGCGGCAAACGTGCGACTACTTCAACATCTTCTAAGACGTGAAGCTTCTTTCGTAAGGTCCAGAATACACGATAAGACGTGGTGTTTCCGGCGAGTGGGGGCAATGGACCACTCCCAAGCGGCGCCCCTTCTTCGGTGTAGTAACGCGTCTCCACGCTCAGGTCGGCATCTGTTTTATACTGAACCACGAGAGGAGCGAGCGCTACTTTACGTTTAACAACCATTTTACCAATCGAGCCGATTTCTGATTGTAATCCGAGACGGATACTCGCTAATTTTAAGGATTTGAGAGGAACAATCGTTGGAAATAGCAGTTCGATTCTTCCTGATGCACCAGGCACGAGCGAAGCAAGGGCAGGAATCGTACTCTTATCATATTGAAACGTTGCCAGACGTGCTTTTGTAGACGAAGGAGTAACGGGGTCTGTGGTACTCTGACTAAGATCGACGAGCGCTCCCGGAGCCACGATCTTCCCATCAATCAGTGATTCAACACTCCAGGTAAGAATAATATTTTGTAAAATATCGGGACTGGTATTTTGATATTCAAGCAATACTCGAATCGGTTCTCCGGGAACTACCCGCAGTTCCGACCCAGAGATCCCATTCGCAACTACGCGAAACGTGAGCTCTCCTGCCAAAACAGAAATACGCTTTTCTCCTTGTTGGATCGGGAAAAACTGCTCTCCCTGCTTTTGACCTGCTTGCACCACAAACGTTGCGTCGCCGCCAACGCCAGGGGCAAATTTTCCGGGGAGTTGAATCGTGGTCACGGATTGAGACGGAAGTGTGCCGATGCGGAATTCGAGTGAACGCGTTCCTGCGTCAATGGTCGTACTTGCCATGGGCAAGAATCCTTCGGGCACGGCGATCCGCGCAATCAAATTTTCCAGCGACTTTGTACTTTGGTTTTTGAGAGAGTATTGCATCACCACGACATCGCCCGGCAAAGCCGTCTCAGGGAGGGTCAGCGATCCCTCCAAGACTGTAGCTTTATAATTTGTTACGTGCGTCACTACAACTTGTCGATCACGACCGGTATTTTGATTGCGAAAATTCCCCAATACTTGAATCGTCCCTTCTTCACCAAGAGTACCCAGAAATAATCCCTTCAGTTGGATTTTACCCTGTGCGCGTGGCGCGAGCAGGCCCAAATCCCAACGAAGAAGCCGTGCATCTGTTGGGGTGGGCTCCGCGGAAAGGAGATGAAATTCTGGCGGCAAACTCAAACGAATATCGGTCGCCGCAAGTGGCTGAAGTGAAGCGTTCTCCCAATTGATGATAATCTCTTCTTCTTTTCCAAGCGTCACATCCGTTGGCTCTTGCAGAGTAAGTACAAGACCAAGGGGATTCGGTGGCTTAAATGGTTGAAGCGCAAAAAGCCCTGTCCAGGCTAAGAGCGACAGGAAGATCACAATTCCTCCAATCGCAACAACCGCCCGTAGCCACCATGATCGCTGCATGCGATCAAAGCGACCAAAATTTGGCATCTCTCCGCTTTCCACCCGATAGATCTGTTCGAGACTTTTTTGAACCTCATCTGCTTCCGCATGAACATCTTGTTCGTGAGGAAGAGCCAATTTCTTGGCTAGCAAGGCCCGCTTCGCCTCTGGCTTATCGCGTTTCGTCATGAGGAAGATCAAAAAGCAAAGCGACGACATGATCACGGTCCCAGGGAGTGAGTGTGAGGGTTCGAGTCTCTCCTTGCTTAACCCACTCACGATTGGACCAGGCCGTTGTCCAGGCGGCGGGGACATGCACACGAACACTCAAGCCACGATCAGATTTTCCAGACTGACTCGTGAGCGACAAGAGATAGGCCGCACGATAAGATGGAGAAGTCGATGGAGCCGAAGATACGGTTGGTTCTTTGAGTCGCTCACTGAGCTCGAAGACGTTGACAGGCAATCTATAGCGGAATGAGGTTTTCGATCTTTTTCCCGGACCTAATTGAACCCATCCCCCAAAGACCGTGCGGCCGAACTCTTCCGTCACCCTAACCCCAGAAGGATCGATAAAGCGCTGCCGTTCGATCGCATCCACATCTGCATCTGAAGGATCTTCCGGCGAAACCTCCTTATAGGCTGTCCTTGAAGGCGGCTGAAACCCATCCGCAAAAAGCAATTCAGATCCAAGAGGGGCATAGACACGTACATACGCAACGTTATTCGCTCCATGAAAGAGCTCACCCTTTTCTCCACCATGCTCGCGATAAAGGGTAACTGTATCAATAACACTGCCATTTTTCTGAATTTCGATATCGTGTTCAACCTGCTCCTGAATTACGGCATCCGTTTTTTGCCCACCTATGTTTGCTTCATTTAACGCGAGCGTATCCCCTATCACCTCTCCGAACGCCCCGTCCCAACCGAGATCGGCGATAACCCCTTGCTCTTCTTCGTGACGTAACCAAACCTGAACGTCCTTTGTCTTCAAAGAGGTTCCAAATATCTGAAGGAGTGTGAGCATCTGCTCATGATTCGTTTCACGTAAACGCTCCAAGACTCGAGGAAAGAGATCGCCAATAATTTTCTTTGGCTTATTTTCTGTTTTATCGTATTCAAGTTCAACGGATTTCTGTAACTCGATCATGACGTTTTCTGCATCAAATGTTTTGCCGTAGGTATCGAGCGTGATCGGACCAGTAATACGCAAAAGATCCTGCAACACCCGCGCATTGATCGTGACGATGCCATCAAGCGTCGGTTGCCCCGCCTGACTCCAAAACCAATTGATTTTGCGTGCGGCGGTCGGAAAATCTGGAAACCAATTCGCATCTTGAAATTCCCAGCGGGAACTTACGAGTTGAAGTGGCTCCGGCGGGCGCACCCGAGCAAGTAATTGATTTCGTAAATCATAGGGACCTCCACCTGGAACACGAATGGAGCGAATCGCTCCTCGATCAAAGATGACTTCTGCAATAGATCCCATAAACCCTCCGGTAGGACGTAACTCTGTTTGATTTTGAAAAATAAAAAGATAGGTTCGAGGCCGATCATGACCAAGGGCCGTAATTCCTAAATTGGTTAGGAGCTGTACTTCTCTAAGAGCCCCTTCTCCTTGTGCTAACGAATCACGAAGTGTCTGTACTTGTGCACGAGTCGAAACGGGCAGTACTGCTAAGTCCACTGCAGATACCGCCTGTGTCGCTTCTTGCACCAAGGGAGCAGCCGCTTTTAAATGCGTCTGAAGCGTGAGTAAGCGCTCATCTGGGTGACTGACAGACTGTCCCCAGGCACGATTCATGCCATCAGCCATAATTTCAGCCGCGCGCGTTCCTTTTTCACCCGCTTCAATCAATAAACGTCCGGCCCGATAAACATCACGCGTTTTTGGTAATGCTTGCACGATCGCCGTGGCAATACCGCTTGCCTGCGTAAGCTCATCATTCGCGACCGAAAACTGGGCCGATGCCTGACTTAATGCCTCTGTTCGTACCATTCCTCCCTGCAACGCTCCACGCGCTTCTCGAGCCGCATCTTGGCTCACGGCGACGGTTTTTTCGATACTACTTGAAAAAGAACGAGAGAGAGATACCGCTCCCGCTGGCAAAGAAACGATCAAAAGCAAGGCAAGAAAACCAGCGAACAAGCGTACAACATGCACGCGCGGAACCAACATCGGAACACTTAAGACCTGTTCCGCTTCTTCAACGACTTCTTCTTCTCTCGCCCGAACACGATCAGCAATATTTTCGACCCAATCCCCCATCCGATGGCTCAAACGGTGCCAGGAGCGTGTCGAAAATGGAGTTGGTCTTCCGGTCGTGAACTGATCCTCATAACCAAGGATTGTGACCTCTACGGGCAGAACCGCTTCTTCAAGCGACCTTGGAGGAACAATCACTTCTGCCTGATCCGAATATAAAGAGGTGACCGGTTATTCCTCTAGATCATTCGCAGCTGCAGATTCCTCAATCACGGGATGCCAGGCAAGCTCCCAGCGCACGAATGGAGCACGCACACGCTCCCAGACACCTCTTCGCTCACGATAGGCCACTTCTGGATCGAAAGGAGTGAACTGGGTATACAGCTCACGAGCATCCACCTGAGGAATATAGAGGTCAAGCGCCTCTGCCGCCATACGTGCAAGCGTGGGTGGAGCATCGCTCGGGGCGACCCACTCGCGTATCGCATGGGCTTTCGGCTCTCGTTTTGTTGTTTGAATACGACGTGCCATGCCCTGCAAACGAATCACATGCGCGCTGGGTTCATGAGCTTCGAAATGTACCTGAACCCGTTTCGGTCGTGACTTCGCTGAACGAGCCTGTGCCCCCTTCACGAGGTGAACATCGAGGTGCCGAACATGGTCCGTGACACTTGTCTGTAGAGATGACGAAACTGGCTCGAGCGTCTTACGACGAACGAGCATTTTTTCTTCTTGAACGTCATCTCCTCGTTTGGCCCGAATCGTTTTTCGTCGATTACGTTTCTTGAAAGCACTATCGCTGGCTTTCTTTGAGCTCGAAGGAGATAAACGCGAAGAATCCGACGCAGACTTGGAAGCGTTGGATAACGATCGCATGAAAAGAAAACGCCGACTAATCCTCTTTCACAATCTGTGTTCGTCTGAATCGATCGAGGGCGTACTCGACCGCAGTAATCATATCATTTCGATGTCTCTTCCGGAAGCTGTGGTTTTGCCTTAAAAAATATGAAATACGATTGAAACGAGTCCCCTTGGCAAATGTCGGGGTTTTCGCTAGGATAGCGACGCATTGATAAATCAAATCGGGGCGTAGCTCAGTTGGCTAGAGCGCCTGCTTTGGGAGCAGGAGGCCGCAGGTTCAAGTCCTGTCACCCCGACCATACAAAATACAACAGTACAAGCTGTTGTTTTTGTATGGTCCGCCTAGTACGGCCACATAAAGACTCTCTTAACCATTCCGACCCTTATCTTTTCCACTCCACCCCGCTCTCAAAAGCCGCATCAAGCGACGGCCAAGGCGGGTTGGTATTTTGGGAGGCAGACTTCTTCAAGCCACCAAGAGAGCGATTCGGTACAAAACCCCAGACGATAGGTGTTTTCGTAATCTGAGACCGAGAAATAGTAGACCCGTTTTTGACCGACACGCTCGGCATGGACTAAATTTACTTTTTTAATAGAATAAAAACGACCACCCCATTTAAACAACATCGGCTCGGGACGATCATTTCTGAACGACATCACCACTTCCACGGGAGCATGCACTTTTTTATAGAACATAAGAAGAAAATTAGAGACAAACAAAAAGAGAAGCGCGAAATGAACGTCGAGCGAGAAGAAAGGAATTAGCGGAAGGAACGAATGAGGCCACGCACGATCCCCTGAATCAGGGGATTCTCACAATAAATAGGTTGCATGGTTTTATTTGCGGGCTGGAGACGAACGCGATTCTTCTCGCGATAAAACTTTTTGAGCGTTGCATAGACCTGATCGATTAATGCCACTACTACTTGACCATTCTGCGGGCTCTGATTTTGCTCCACCACGACGTAGTCACCATCCAAGATCCCCTCATCGATCATCGACTCTCCCTTCACGCGTAGAACATATGATTGGGCACTATCGCGCACGAGATCGACGGGGACACTGATCACTTCGCGATCTTCTACGGCCTCAATAGGGAGACCCGCCGTGATGAGGCCCTTGAGGGGTAAGAGCACACTCTTCCCCCACCGTACCGCCTTTTCTGTTGGTTGCAGCTCTCGAGCCGAGGTCATCTCAGTCTCACCCATACGCAGATATCCTCGGGTGCGTAGGGCTTGAATATGGGTATGCACCGTAGAAGGTGAGGCCAAGCTAAGACCCGTCGCAATCTCCCGATAGGAAGGAGCGTAGCCCTGTTCGTGAATATACTGAACCACGAAATCGAGGACTTCTTTTTGTTTGGGAGTAAGAGATAGGCTCATAAAAGAAGTTAATACCTTATAGAACAAAAATAGAACAGAAAGGTACTTACGTCAAGCATGTCCCCTGTGGATGAAAGACAATTTTATCCACAACCATTCTCTCTTTTACCGAACGACTCCTCTTCTGTTTTACCCCTACGTCAAGCCCTCTGACCGATGAGGTAAAATAATATATTTTATTCAGCCTCATTGAACACTTCGTATTTTATTATCATTCTCGTGAAGAAGTGCTCATGGTATTTTGTCTAGCTCCCTTAAACACTTTCTTCATTATTTTTTCTACTCTTCCCAACAACTATTCCTTATCCACAGAGCTTTCAAAACCCGTGCCATGATGAATAGACAGAGGTGCGAGAACGCGAGTCGTGATTCATTTCTTGTATGGATCCTCTCGGGGATTACGCCTCTGACCTCATGCCCATCTCATCCTTGAGACGGTTGTTTGGCTGTCTTGTTCTTTTTATTCTTTTCTTCTTATGCACGTCAGTTTTTGCTTTGCCGACATTCGCACAATCGTCGGTCGTTATTGGCGAAGTTCAGTGGGCCGGATCCGAACGCTCGACCGCAGACGAATGGATCGAGCTATGGAATCTCGGGAATGTACCTTTCTCACTGAACGGCTTCCGCTTGCACGGAGTCGGCGGCGACCATGATCTGATGTTTGATGCGAGAGATGAAATCGCTCCTCAAAGCGCCTTTCTCATCGCGAACTATCATGCTCAAGATTCCAAATCAACCCTAGCTATAGAAGGCGCTGTCGTAACAACCACGCTCTCTATGACAAATGAAAAGACCGTGATTCATCTCCTCGATCTGGCCGGTAAAATAGTAGACGAAGTGCGTTGGGAGAGCACGGCTCCTGCTGGTAGCAGCACGGCCCCACGCAGTTCTATGATTCGGTTATTCACAGAGGGAACATCTTCAACAACGTGGCTTAGCGCCACAACGAGTCAGAATCTGTTATCGGATATCCATCAATATGGCTCTCCTGGCTTCTGCGATGGTTGTAGGCCGAACATGGCCACATCAACTCCTGATCTAGTCGTAAACTCTTCAACGACGTCTGAACCTATCTTAGAACCAGAGGCTTTAGCCGTCCCCCCGCCTACAGAAATAGAACCTAAAACAACGGTAACTGCCTCCGAAGAAACCGAACGAATAGATACCGCGCCTCCTATCATAGACGATGACTCCCTCATCATGGATGCAAATGTGTCTCTGAACGAACCACCGGAAGACTTCGTCACAGCTTCTACCACAGAGAATGGACCTGTCTTTTTAGAAGAAGTGAGCGTTGCGGAAGAACCTGCTACTCAGGCAACCTCTACCCCTCTCGATCTTGAAACGGCACCTGCAACTTCTACCATCATCTTGGTACCAGAATCACCTTCTTCTCTCCCTCTTTCAGAAAACATTCCGATAGCAACCGTGACCTCTACGGTAGCGGAGAATCTTCCGTCCACAAATACCGCCACACCAATCAACCCTTCTCCTCCACCATCCTCCGTTCAAACCTCTGAAACAAGCTTCCCTGTTCCGATCTATCTCCCCCAGACCGAAGCACGGGTACAGTTCAACGAAATTTATCCTGCCCCAGCCAAAGGGAATGAATGGGTCGAACTCTCCCTCGAACCCTCACTTTCACCTTCAGATATCATTGGTTGGAGTATCCGAGATCAAAAAAAGAACCTTCTCACGATCCAGAAAACAACGCCTTTTTCTTGGAATGCCTCAAAACGACTTCTTCTCTTTTCACTTGCGAGCGGGAAGATGCCAAATAAAGGAACGTCTCTCGTGCTATTAGATACGCAGGGAAAGACGCGAGATCAAGTCACGGTTCCCTCAATCGCTAAGGATGCAGCCTGGGCCCGTGCCACAGAAATGGGAACGGACTGGGTCCAGACACGTATGCCAACACCCGCGCAAACGAATAGCTTCTCAGCACCAAGTAGCGTCACCGCTGTTCCTACCACGACCATCCCTCAAAAAATCCTCAAAGAGGCTCTTAAAACCGCAACAACGGAGACGATGACAGTTAATTCCTCTTTGAAAGCCGTCAGGAAAGATTCTTCTCCCAAAAAAGAACCGATCGACGTCGTGAGTCTTAGCCCCAGTAAAGAAAAGAAAGAGATTGTTCATCTCGCTTCACAAGGAGCATCATCATCCACGAAAAAAACGGTTGCGAAAAAAGCTGCCCCAAAGAAAGCGGCGGTGTTAACAATGAAAAAGTCAACGACGATCTCAGCAAATACCGCTCCTCAATTAGTTGATCTCAAAACATTGGGTCCTATGCACGCTTCTACTCGAGTACGCCTCATTGGTACCGTTGCCACAATGCCACGCCTCCTTGGGAATAATGCCTTTGTCATTCAAACTGATGATGGCCGTGGTCTTTACGTCAGTGGAAATACCAAACAAGCAAGCCCGCCCTTTCGAACCCCTATCGAACTCACGGGGACATTGAGTCTGAACGACGATGGTCTCATCCTTCATATGTATGCAAGTGATCGATGGCGTATCGTCGGACTCGAACATGCAGTTCAACCTCGCACGCCCGATCTGGACCAACCAAGCCTCGAAGATGCGTGGAGTTACGCCCAAATCCGTGGGATCGTAAGCGCGATTAGTCCTACGCGCATCACCATCCTACATGATCAAACAGAAATTGCCGTCTCTATCCGTCCTGTCGTGCGCTATCGCACCGAACGATTAAAGAAAGGAGATGAGATCGAGGTCAGTGGTATCCTCGATACCCGTAAAGAAAGCCTCGTGCTCTTGCCTCGCTTCGCCGAAGAAATTCGTTTGATTCAACCGGCACCTACAAACGTGACCGCTACCAAGCCTACCACTGCTCCCCCACTTCCCTGGATGCCTGTTGGCGTAGCGGGCATGAGCATCGCTGCAACCCAAGGCGTTCGTCGTTATTGGAAGTATCGTTTAGAGCGTAAAATTCGCTTTTCTCTGCCTCATTAAGAACCCTTGTCAATCAAGAAGCTCCTTGCTACTATTCAGGCCACAAATCGAAGAAGACCAATGCCCATGGGCATAACTTCCACATTTGGATGGCCTCGCGGGTATCGTATAGCGGCTATTATGCTACCTTGCCAAGGTAGAGATGGGGGTCCGACTCCCCCTACCCGCTCCATAACAAGCGAAGCTTGGTAATACAAAGGCACTTCTTAAACCAGAGGTGCTTTTGTCGTTATAATTCTAATAATAGAGGCAGGAAATATACCTCCCATCGTCAAAAGGCGCTATGCTGGTACGTAGCCTGTCTACCATTTTCTTTTTCCTATAAAAGTCTTCTATGAAACCATTCTTCTTTAGCGCGAGCCTGCTCTGTCTTGCACTGATGGGCGGTGGATGTTTGCGTGGTGGATCGAACTTAAATCCCCTCTCAAAACCACCTGATCCAACCAACGGTCATTTGATTAAAGGCGTCGCAAATACAACCGTCTATTATTTAGGCCAAGATGGGAAACGCTACGTGTTCCCGAACGATAAAACCTATCTGTCTTGGTTCCCCACTTTTTCTTACGTCAAGAATATTTCGGACGAAGAACTCATCAAATCTCCTCTTGGAGGAAATGTGACCTATAAACCCGGCACGCGGCTCGTCAAGATTGAAACAGACCCAAAAGTTTATGCCGTGACTCGAGGAGGAGTTCTTCGTTGGATCGAGTCCGAAGAGGTGATGCGACAGCTCTTTGGGACGGATTGGAAAACTCAAGTGGATGATCTTCCAGATCCGTTCTTTGTAAACTACAAATCAGGACCATCAATCACGAGCGCGAATCAGTTCTCTCCTAAGGATGAAGAAAAGAATACGACGAGTATCGATCAGGATAAAGGATTAAGCACGCCCGCCACCTAAACAATACGTCAGCCTCCTCCCGTAAACGGATATTTTCGTTTACGGGAATTGTTTTGAGATCATCCCCTATCCTCTAGAGCTCCTGTTTATTCATTCTTTTTATCTTGGCACGTATCCCATTACACGGACGGTGGCCCATTGAAATGGATCGCTTGGAGCTCGACCAAAAACGCGGCGGAATTCGTTTATTCCACGACGTTCAAGGGTCAGATCACGCGTAAAGCGGACACGGTACATGAGGGCATTCCAGGCACGATTCTCCGCCTGGTTTGAGAAGACCGGATCATGACCGTAAATGGTGCGGAAGGTGGCGCGAACACGTGGAAGTTGGGCTCGCTCTTCAGCCAAATTTCTCATGGTTGGGTTTTGACCGACTGCGAGACGGTGAAGATCTTCGA
>CAYHTN010000042.1:0-11220 GCA_964359565.1 uncultured Gammaproteobacteria bacterium | reverse complement strand
AGAGCTCGACCACAACAGACGGTCCTTCGACAACAGAAGAGAGGTTCACATGGAAAGCCACATCCTGCTCGCAAGTCCTCAGATGAAGGCGGTGGCAGAAGCCGTCGCCAGTCACGATCCGCGGATTATGGTCGGGCAGGTGTCCTGGAAGCGATTCCCGGATGGCATGCCCAACCTGTTCATCCACGGCGTCGACAGCGTCCAGAACGCGCACGTCTCCTTCCTCGCCTGCCTCGACTCTCCCGACACCATCTTCGAACAGATGAGTCTGATCTACGCCCTCGCCGCGCTCGCTCCCAAGTCTCTCAAGATCCTCCTCCCCTACTTCCCCACCGGAACGATGGAGCGAATCGATCACGAAGGACAGGTCGCGACCGCGAGCACGCTCGCGCAGATGATCTCGGCGGTCGCGCCGGCAGGTCCGGGGCCTGTCCCCCTCTACCTCTGGGACATCCACGCGCTCCCGATTCGGCACTACTTCGGCCCGAACATCTCCCCCAAATTCAAGACCGGCACGAAGCTCCTCAAAGAGCGGCTCGCCGGCGAGGACGTCTCCATCGCCTTCCCTGACGAAGGCGCCTGGAAGCGGTTCAAGACGATGTTCTCGGACGAAGACGGTACGCCGCTCTTTCCTCTCATCGTGTGCCGGAAGGTCCGGGACGGCGAGAAGCGGAAGGTGACGGTGAGCGAAGGCGAGGTTGCTGGACGGAGCGTGGTCATCGTCGATGACCTCATCCACTCCGGCGGCACGACGATTGAGTGTCTGAAGGCACTCAAAGAAGCGGGCGCGGCCACGGTCAGTGCCTACGCCGCCCACGGCGTCCTCGAACAGGAGGCCTGGAAGAAGTTCAAGGACTCGGGCTTCGCCCACGTCTGGATCACGGACTCCTGCCCGCGAACGGCGGAGATCGTGAAGAACATCGTGCCCTTCGAGGTCCTGAGCCTCGCTCCTTCCATCGCTCGGGCCGTAATGGCCTGAAAGGAACCAGTCATGCAGATCACCTTGGGATCCACGAGTCAGATCAAGACGAAGGCCGTTGAAGCCGCGTGCACCGCACTCGGCCTCATTACCTCCATCAAGACCGCGGCGGTGGATTCCAAGGTCTCGACTCAACCGGTCGGACAGGAAGAAACGGCCCGCGGCGCACGAAATCGCGCTCACGGCGCACAAGACCATGCGAAAGGAAGCTACGGCATCGGCATCGAGAACGGCATTCGCTGGAACGGAAACAACTGGGAAGACTTCGCGGTCGTGATCGTGTGCGCTCCGGACGGAACGGAAGTTCTGTGCGAAAGCGCCGCGGTCATCCTTCCCACCGATGTGGTTGAAGCAGCACGCGCACGCGGCTTCGCGACGACCACGGTCGGACAGGTGCTCGCGGAATGGTACGGCTCAGATCCAAACGATCCGCACACGCTTCTCACGAACGGTACGCACTCACGGCTCTCGCTTCTCACGGACACGCTCATCAACGCGCTCAACCAACGGCACTGAAACGGAGATTCTCATGAACACCACGCATACCATCACCGTCGGTTCGGTCACGCGGGCCCTCCCCATCCGGGAAGTCGCCCCGGGCATCCGGGTCGCGCTCTTCAACCTCCTGGGTGACTGGGAGCTGACCGAAGCACTCGGCACCGAGCTCACCGCTCTCATCCCTGAGGGCACGGAGGTCCTCCTCATGCCGGACGGAAAGGCGCAGGCCCTCCTCCATGTCATGGGCCGGATCTCGAAGCTCCCCACCATCGTCGCCCGGAAGGAGAAGAAGCCCTATATGGCAGAGCCCGTCCTCGACGTTCGGGTGAAGAGCATCACCACCAACCGGGAGCAGGCCCTCTACCTCGGTGCCGACGACGTCGCGAGGCTCGCAGGCAAGAAGGTCGTCGTAGTCGACGATGTCATCTCGAGCGGCGGCACGCTCCTCGCCCTCGAGAAGCTCCTCACCACCGCCGGTGCGGAACTCACGGGCGTCATGGCCGCCTTCACCGAGGGTAAGCCCAAGAGCCACGTGATCGCCCTCGGACACCTCCCTCTCTTCTGATCCCTCTTTTCTCTACGAGACACATCTTCATTCTATGATTGTGTCTCGTTTCTTTTATTATTGACGCTCCGCGTATTTTAATGTGGAATAGCTCAGTTCAGCGAAAACGAGGAATCGCTGGAAGAACATTCAAACAAACACCCTTTTCCTCAGATTGGAAGATCTCCGTGACGGAACGACCGCAAGGAATTCTCTCTCGGCTCACGCCGCTCACGCCCCTGGACCTCCGGGCGTGTCGCACCGTGAGCGACATCGTCGCTGGCATGGCGCTGTGCTCCTTCGGGGCACGGATGCTCGGCGAAGTGGCCGCGACCCTGACCACGTGGTTGAGCAACGGGCCGCGCCCCGTCCTCATCTACGACGGGAAGACGTCGATGCCGCTCTACCACCTGTTGCGAAAGCTCTGCAACCTGCAGAACGATACCTACGGGAAGGGCTTCGAAGGCCCCTACTCCCCCGACGAGTTCGTCCGCGCGAACAAGACCAAGGAACGCGCGCTCATCGTTGGGCAGTACCCGGAGCGGATCGAGGACGAGCTGCACGCCCTCGTGGGGGATGCCATCTTCGTGAACGTCACCCGGCAGTGCAAGCCGGGGCAGGTCCAGGACGGCTACTTCCCGAACGTCGTGTTCGCGGACCCGACCTACATTATGCCGCTCCTCGCGCTCGTCTTCGACGAGCGCCTGAACGGGACGGCACACGACGTCGCCGACCTCATGCACGAGCTGCAGAACTACGGCGGCACAGCCAAGCAGGTCGTGCACGGTGCCTACACCCTGCGCAAGATGCTCGAAGATCGGCGTTGCACCGTCATGCTCACCCTGTCGGGCGCGATGACGATCGCGAAGATGCAGCGCGTCATCACCGACCTGCTCGACACCGGCCGCATCGCGCTCGTGTCCGCCACGGGAGCGCTCAACACCCACGGCTTCGTCGAGGGCTCGGGGGGCATGCACTACAAGCACGATCCCACCATTCCCGACGAAGACCTCGCGGCCGAAGGGCTGAACCGGGTCACCGACACCATCGAGCCCGAGGGCAACTTCGACCTGATCGAAGGCTACGTGATCGAGGCGCTCGACGCGATTGTGGCCAAGGGAAGCCTCATCACCAACTCCGCTGCGCTCCACTGGGAGATGGGGCGTCGACTGGCCGAGCGCGACCCCACGGCCCGCGCCATCCTGGCGACAGCGTACCGACAGAACATCCCGGTCCTGACATCGGCCGTCATGGACTCCGAGGTCGGCAACGACATCTTCGTCCACAACGCGCGGCGACGGGCCATGGGACTCGAACCGATCATCTTCGATCAGGAGCGGGACACGCGAGTACTCTTCGCTCTCGGTCGTGACGCGGAGCGGCTCGGCATCTTCACGATCGGGGGTGGGGTGCCGAGAAACAACACCCAGAACGTCGGCCCCCTGGCCGAGATCTACGCCGCACGTCTCGGTGAGAAGATGGACCCGGTGCGCTTCTTCTACGCCTGTCGAATCTGCCCCGATCACATGGACACGGGCCACCTCTCTGGGTGCACCTACCGCGAAGGCGCCACCTGGAGGAAGTTCGACTTCGACGGCATGCTCGCCGAGGTCCAGGCCGATGCCACGCTCACGTGGCCCTTCATGCAAAAGTTCGCGACGGCGCGCCTCCTCGCCGCCTGAACCGAACCCTCTCCCCTCCCGACGTCCGCCGAGACCCTTCTCGCCGCGACGTCCTCTTTTTTATTTCACGGATTGACAAAATGGCAAACAAGCCCCAATGTCAGCTGTTCGATCTGGATGCTATCCAGGCTCCTCTGCTCTACGCTGACGGGGACGTAGCAGGGAGCTCCCACACCTGGTGCGAAACCTACACGCACCCGTAACCTCTCGCCGCTACTACTCCCTCCAAGTCGTAGCGCTCCTCTTTTTCATTTGGGATCAGACACAGATCAGACACGTGTCTGATCTGTGTCTGATCTGGTGTTCACGGCTACAGCATTTAGGGCTTGATTTTTTTATAAAAATGCTTTATTTTCCGACTATGTCTTCTTTGATTAAGCAGGAACTCGCAGCAGGATATACAAATACTCGTCGGCGTTTTGATCTCGCCGCAATTGTGGTTTTTTTTGCGAGTGAATTTTGGCTTTGGGTACGTCTTACCCCGGCCTTGATTCAACGCCCTTTCCTAGCATTTTCTGGGTTGATCACGGGATACGTACTCGCGGATCTCGTATCTGGCCTCGTGCATTGGCTCGGAGATACGTGGGGAACGACAAAGACTCCTGTTTTTGGACAATCCTTTATTCGTCCTTTCCGTGAACACCACGTTGATCAGACCGCAATTACGCGTCACGACTTCGTTGAAACAAATGGTCAGAATTGCCTTGCGAGTCTTTTTATTCTCATTCCTGCAAATTTGCTCATTCCAGAAACGTGGGGTTCTATTTCTCTTTTCTTATACACCGTGCTTGCATCGACATCTCTGAGCGTGTTTGGCACGAATCAATTTCACAAGTGGGCACACCTTACAAAGGCCCCTCCCGTGATCGCCTGGCTTCAACGTCATCGCCTCATCCTGGCGCCGAACCATCATGACGTTCACCACCACAATCCGTTTGATAAATACTATTGTATTACCGTTGGTTGGCTAAACCCTCTTCTTACTCGGATCGGATTTTTCCACCGCTTAGAACAGACGATCACCACAGTGACAGGTGCCCTGCCACGAACAGAGGATCTTCGCCTCGTCGAAGAAGTCGCCATCGAATCACGTCGAGTTTAGAACTGAAGTAATTGCATCGCTTGCTCGTAGGTCGTCGGACGTGCGTCGTTTTGATTTGGGTTCTGAACTTGAGCACCCGCCTCTCGACCGGCGCTAAAGCCACAGCTGGTTTCCGCAGGAATAGTACTTCCGTTGTTCCAATAGGTATTCGCGCTTGCGATGACGCCACTCAGACGATGATTCAAGAGCTCACATATAGGCGAGAGACGTCCGTTCGTGTCGGTAAAGATATTCTGCCGGATCGTTACACCATCTGTTGACGCACGAGGGGCATTTCCGGCACGTGACTGAATGATCACCGGAGTAACATTCAAAAAGAGATTGTTCTCAATCAAAGAGTTCTTGGCATCCATGAGTGCAAGTCCGCCATAGGCCGTGTGCGCGATCACATTGTGCCGAAAGATCGTATCGATCGCCTCGTATTGCTCCCCTTCTAACAACTCAGCGTCCGTCCAGCCACCAATCCCCCAGATCGGATTTCCATCTGCCCCACTTCGTTGATCCACAATCACATTGTTTTCGATCAGAGCACGCTTGGACCCTCCCTTTACATACCCAGCCATATTCCCAACATCGTGAATAAAATTTCGACGAATGATGGCGTCGTCAGAATCGACCAGGTCGATCGCTTCTTGCCAGAAGGCTTCATTTCCCGAAGGACGACGACCGGGACGAGCCAGGTCACAGCCCTCGACCGTAATATGGTGCGCTTGATTGATTTTCAGGACATCGCCATCTGGCCCCGCATCATGGAGATTAAGGTTTCGGAGAGTAATGTGATGAGCGCCATCATGAACATGCATGACATTTCCATTCGTACGGGAAACTTCTAACCCCTCAAAGACGAGATAGGACGCACCCCCTCCTACATTAATCCCCTCCTCTTCGGTACCCGTGAAACTGGCCGATCCTCGTGCTCCAGCGGCAACGACGTAGATCGGGTTTGCGACCGTTCCCTTCGCCTCGATCCACCATTGTTGAGATAAACGATAGGCTCCAGCCGCTACTTTAATCAGGTCTCCTGGACGAGCGGTGTTTGTCGCCTCACGGAGCGCACTCATCGTATTTACGTTAATCGTCCGTAATGATCCGGGATATGAACCGGTCGATACGGGGGAAGGAACCGTAGGCAGAGGCGTGACAGGCGGACTGGTTGCTAGCCCCCTATCGATATCAATCGTTGGGGTTTGTGACTGTTCCGTCGCTGGAACGTAATCTTGCTCTGAAGTGATCGGCTGACCCAGGGTGTAATTAATGAAAAACGTATCCGGTATATCATCCACCCGAGTCGCCCAGTCCGAACCATACAAGGCTCGAGCGATCGCTTCGGTCTGTGCCCAGCGCAACACTCCACCACGACTCACGGCATACACTTTTGGATCGGTGGTAATTTTCACGAGACGTACTCCTGGCCGATAGGTGACGTTTGCGCGTAATGGCATCCGTGCCAGCTCTTGATCCGAAATTGTTTGCACCTGTGAAAAATCCGCATACCAGGTGCGATATGTTTTCTCATTCGGGAACGCATACCGGTCCCCACTTGCAGACGCGTAATAGACAGCTGCCGTCGAACCTTTCACAAGCCCTGTCGCCGCGGCAGAAACCGTTGAAATACCTATCGAAGGTAGGCATAAAGCGGAAATAATCACTCCCGCAAAAAAGGATCGTCGTGTGCGTTGAAACATATAGAACCACCTTAGTCGGAGACGGGGGACGTGTCTAGAATGACATCTTTCTTATCTCACTTTTACACCATATCTTCTGTTATTCCTCCCCCACACGTCATCCTCGGGCTTGACCCGAAGATCCATCCGAGGCCGCTTCTGTCATCCTGAGAGTAGTCGACACTTTTACGGAATGACAGAGGACCCTAATAAAAGAGACCACCGGCGTACCGGTGGTCTCTTTTAAAATCTATTTGTTGCAGCACTTACACATCCCACGGCAGCATTTCTGCAAACCGATCAGAATGAGGAGGACGGGCCAAGCGACGCTCACGAACGATGCGCTGAGAACATCGAGGGCTTGCAAAAGAAAGGCGAGACCAATGAGCATGATCAGCACGGGCACGAATTTATGATGCGGACAGGAACAGTTCATCCCTTCTTGCATAGAAAAAGTCGCTATTGAATTATGTACTCATAATACTCCTTTATTATTATGTTGTCATTTGAAGCAGCAGAGCGCGCACCAACGCCCTTACAGCAACTAAATACACGTGCAATACGTATATACATCCTCATGTTCCAGATCGACTATACAGGAACAACGACCCATTCGGGTCGTTGTTCAGATCGCCTTGCCCAAATACGCGTTCGTCTGCATGATGCATCCATATCCACTCTTTTTCGCCTTTCTGTATGCTGTATGACAAGGTTTCTATTGGTCCGATGCGTATTCAAGCCCACATTGGTTGGTTCGCCGATGAACGCACAAAGCCACAAGAGCTCATGATCCAATTAGAATTCGGTCTCTCTACGAAGCGCGCGGCGGCAACGGATGATCTCGTACATACCGTGGACTACGACATGGCCCTCCAAGTCAAAGAGCTTATAGAACACTCCTCTTGTAAGCTCGTCGAAACTCTCACCGAACAGATTGCAGCTCTATGTCTCGCGAAGACAATTGCGGAAAACGTGAGAGTGATTGTCGAAAAAAAGCTGCCCTTTGATACCAGCATTCCGGGCTCGGTAGAGATTTATCGCAGTCGTAGGTGAAAATGTGAGAATCCCATCATAAGAGTCGTTTCGTCGTCTATCACCTCCCGAACACTGGCGTCATCCTCGGACGGAGTGGAGCTTGCGGAACGAAGATCCGGGGATCCAGCGCAAAGAGAACAGTCCGCCAGATGGGTTTAGGTCGATTCTTTTCCTTGTGCTGGATCCCCGGATCTTCATCTCCTTACGTCGATTCCGTCCGAGGATGACACAGGGAAGAAGAAGGCGAGAGACCGAACGGGGAAAATTCTACGAATCCACGAACTGAACATCCCCTTTTAAAAACGCCTCTACTTGTTTTTGATGTCCCACAAAAATATTCTTTGGGAGATCTGTGAGCGCACACCAACGCCACTCCGCACAACGGTCAGGTTCTTTCAGCTCCGGCTCTCCTTGGACGTTATGAGCAATAAAACCAACTTGAATATAATGCTTTCCTCCTTGAGGGCCATTCACCATATTCGAGAAGGTCATGTCTCCAATCTCAAGTCCCGTTTCTTCTCGAAGTTCGCGACGAACCCCTTCTTGCATACTCTCACCAAACTCTAAATGACCGCCGGGCAGGCCCCAATCCCCTTCCCCAAAACAATTTTTGCGCTGACCAAGAAGGAGTTTTTCATCGCGCACCAAAAAAAGGTTTACCCCAATATTGAAATGCTGGTCGGAAGACATAAAAATCTGTTGATAAATAAATGATCTAAGGAATAGTATTCATAATCTTTACATCTCGCTTCTCCGCTACAAGGCTCTGATAAACACACATCACATACTCTAGCAATCCAAATGATGGGGTCATACCGTCACTAAGTCTCGAGAATCTTCCGTTCTGCTTCCGTGTCACGATTTAAACAATGTTCGTCGCTATACTTATCTGGATAGCGCAGTCGTAACTTAGCAATATTTTTGTCCCAGATCTCTTCGAAAGAAACGCCTAAATCATCGGCCAAGATCGCGAGATACCACATCACGTCTCCCGCTTCCTCAACGAGATTCACGTGATCAAGCGTTTTTCCATAAATTTTGGCTCTTTTGATCGCATTCATAAGCTCACCTGCTTCGGTCACGACTCCGATCGTGGCATGTTCAACCCGAGGACTCACTCCATTTGTCTCCTCAAAAAGATAAGGCGATTCGGTACGTAACGCGTTCTTGATATAGTCGGAAGGAGTCATAAGAAAAAGAAAGAATTAGGTTTCTTGAATGATCTGTTTCATTTTTTCTAAGAAAGAAGGGGTGTCAAACTGCTTCGCTCGTTCCTCACAGGCCGCTCGCATCTCTAACGCACGTGTCGGAGTGAGGGCCTCAACAGCCTGTATGAGATCTTCTACCTTACAACCTTGAGGAATAAGAACGCCGGTTTTGCCATCGATCATCGTTTCGCGAAGCCCCCCCTCATCAACGCCGATACAAGGCTTGCCCGCCGTCATTCCTTCTAAAGGCGACATGCCGAAATCTTCGTTTAGGGGGATATAGATGGTGGCGATACAGCGACCGATAAGCTCCTTGAGACGCGTATCATCCACCCATCCCACAATTTCGATATTCGGATAGCCTTGTGCGAGTGTACGAATCTCTTGCTCCGCATCTCCTCCGGATGCCACGATCAGACGTTTATCTGGAAGCTTCTGGAAGGCCCGCACGATCCGATCGATCCTCTTGAGCTCATCCAGTCGAGCGAAAGAAAGGTAATAAGGCTCTTGATCGATCCAATGAAAGAGATCGGTCCGAATAGGTGGATGAATGACCTTGGATTCGGTCTGACAATAGACGCGAAGACGGTCACGCACGTTTTCAGAGTTCGCGACGATGACCTGCATGCGCGAGAGTCCGATACGATAGATGCTACGAATCAGCCACTTGCCGACATCATAATAAAAAAATCGTTTCCACGCGGCCGGCTCTGCCGCGCGTCGTTCCTTGAGAAGATCGTAGACGTAACGAACGGGCGTGTGGCAATAACAAATCACTTTCTGTTTTGCGAGCGGCCGGAGTGCCACCGACAAGCAGTTATTTCCCGAAAAAATAATGACATCGTACTGGTTTAACAAGCCCCGTGTCTTCCACCAAAAGTTCCACTGAGCTCGAAAATAACGCCAGACCATCATGCGAGGTTCGCCACGATCGAGAACAAAAACCTTGCCCGGTGCCTCCGACTGCGGGAATGATTCTTCGGTCCAGAACTCGGTCACAATATCGGCGTTCAAACCCCTGGCCAAATCCAATACGAGACGTTCGGCCCCGCCACGAAATTGAAACCGGTCGTGAATAATGAGGGTTTTCATGAGATGAAATCTAGATTAGCAATAACGCGTCCAGTTGGCGACTGAAGGAAAGGCCCTCTATAGACTGTCAAAAAAGACCCGAAAAAGATGTTTTTGGAATGCAGCCATCTGAGGGTTTTCGATGATGCTAGCCGTTTCTGAACCATAATCGATGAACGCGACTTTCGAACCATAGATAATCTGGGTCACATCGTATTCAAACGAACCGTACTTTCCGGGAATGACTTTGAGTGCGCGTTCGAGACGCTTTCGTTTTTCTCGACTCGTAGCTTCATTCGTAATGACAAAGCGCTCGAGCTGTTTTTGATCACGTCGTTCTCGATAGTTTCTGGGGAGATACTTTTCTCCATCCTCGGTAGCTCGTCGTGAGCTGTATCGATAGAATACCTCTCCCTTCTTTAACGTATCCAAAAGATCATCAAAAACCCTTCGAATCCCTTCTCGTCCTTCGTAATATTTCATCACTGGGCGATCTTCTCGATTCGTATATGACGTCTCTAATGCGGGTAAGAGCACCGAAAATGATTGCTCTAACTTTCGAAATAACTTTTCGACCCGCGTAGGCGATTCGGCTGTGTATCGCTTTTGCTTTCCCTTTATAACGATAGAAATCAATCCTTTTTCTTGAAGCGAAGGTAACGCCCGATAAATAAGCGGACGATGAATCCCCGTTTCTCGAGCAAGCTCAGAGACGGTCGCGGGAGGAGCCTCAAGCAAGGTGAGATAGAGACGAATCTCATCTTTGCGTAATCCAAGTGACCCCAGAATCTCCTCAATTCTCATAAATGAAACAAAATTATTACAACTTTATTCTAGCGTTATCTTCATAAAAAATCAACATTACCCCATAACTTAATAACATATTCGTCTCTTTTTTGAGACGATATAGAAGATCTTCGTTATCTTCTTCTTGCATGGATGGTCCATGCACGGACCTTCGACACACAAGGAGAACAGTCATGAGCACGCGCAACGCCTTCAACCGCTTCTTCGAGGACGCCGTCCAGCTCGTCGCCAACCGTGAGATCGCCCGCCGCGAGGATGAGGAGTGGTCGTACCAGGCCGAGCAGTACCACATCCGGTCGGAGGAACGCCGGGCCTACGACGCCGAGCACTGCCTCGGCGACTACTCCGAACGCGAGGAGTGCTGAATCGTGGAGAACCTCAACATCCTCCGCATCGCTCGCGCGATCTGCGCGTAGCCCTCCTCTTCCGCCTTCACCTTCAAGGCGGAACTCTTTTTATTCCGGCAGCGTATGATACATATATTTAAATAAACGACGATGAAAATCTGCGAGCGCTGCATTCTTGATCACAAAGGCAGTTTCGGTCGAAAAATCGACCAAGGCGATTTTGTCACTATGAGCTCAAAGCGAGTTTCTCAAGTTAATCAGCGAATAAGCCAGATAACGAAAG
>CAYHTN010000041.1:0-12776 GCA_964359565.1 uncultured Gammaproteobacteria bacterium | reverse complement strand
CATCTCGCGGCTCAGTCGATCACGCTTGCGGCCGCAGAGCTTCATGCGACCCACCTCGGTCTCCGGACGCAGTCTCTCCGGATGTGGTTCGTAGGGGAGCGCCTGACGGAGGGTCGATGGGGACCGCATCCTCATCGGACCTTCTCGGCTGAAGAGCAGGTGCTCGGGACCGAACTCTCCGAGCGTATCCACGGTGGCGGACGGTTCCCGTTCCTGCCCGGCTTCTACGGGACCTCGCTCTACGGGGCGAAGCCGATCCATCGTGACACCATCACTCAAGCGTGGTGGGACTCCATCTGCGACTTCGAGGCAGGGGACGGCGTCGTCTGTCTCGGCCGCCTGCCTTCACGTTAGTCTTCTCGGGGCTCGGAATCTTCCTTCGAGCCCCACTCTTTTTTCTCTTATGACTATCATTCCAACCCTCACAGAAAAACCAGTACTGACGCTCGTCGCTTGTCTTCATGGGGATGAGCTTTTTGGTCGTGATGTTTTTGAATACGTAAAACAACATCATAAACAATATCCTTATGTACAACTCATCCTCGCGCATGAAGAAGCGATAGCGGCAGGCAAACGCTTTCTTGAAACGGATTTGAATCGTTCGTTTCCGGGTTCTTCAACCGGATCTTTAGAGGAACGCCTTGCTCATGAACTTTTTCCAGAGGTGCGTTCATCCTCCTACGTGCTTGATCTGCATACCACCAGTTCTTCGATCCAAATGACACCGATCGTGACCTGTTTATCACAGGCGACCAGAGAAATACTGTGTCATGTTCCATCGAAAGAGATTGCGTTTGTGCAGCAACCACTTGGAGCTCGTGCATTGATCGGACAAATCATGAATGGTGTTTCTTTAGAATATAACGAAAACTACGCTAAGACGCCGGAGGCGTTAGAACAGGTGCTCAATATCATACGCTCCTTGGGGAGCAAGGAAGAGAAGGAGATTCGTGGTCGGGAGATCTATTTTATCGATCATGTAATCCCACTTACGGTAGAGATACCCGCAGAGACAGAGAATTTTTCTTTCACTGAACAGATAAAGGGATATCCATTTTTGTTGCATGAACGTTCGTATCCTACCATCCAAGGTTTACGTGCCTCGTTTAAGACGGAAATCAGGATATAGTATGTAATAAATTTCTGGTTTCACGTATACTATCCTCCATATGCGAGCCAATGCCATTTTAGAACAGATCAAGGATCGAAAAAGACAGCAGGAGCAGGAAGATGTGACAAAGCGTTTTCAGCGTATTTTTGAAAATGGCTTTAGCACCTTACCAAATGGCTTTAGCTTTCGTTCCGAAGATCCACTCGGATTTAACGTTTTTGTTGACCCAAGTTCTAACGGACGTGAACTCATGGTTCGACTTGAAACACCAGAGACTAACCCACGTCTTCGTCGCAAGCGAATCGTTGATCGTTATTCACTCGATAAATATGGGAACTTACGCTCTGCGAGTGAGGTGAATATTGGCCCCTTAAACGAAGGTCGTTTATTGTCAGAGATTTTAGATCGAGCCGAGAGCATCGCTCTACCGGATTGGCGTATTACCGGAATCAATTTAAACCCTTCGGGAGAGGGAGATGGAAAGCCAGCGGAGCTTGGAAGTGGATCAGATGAGAGAGATCGAGGAGAAGAAATGGACAATGATCGATTAGAGCTCCTCTTAAAAATTCCAGGCCTTCTTCTTCCATTAACGAATGAAGGCATTGGTCTAAAGGGCTATCGTCTCTGTCTTTTTCCGGGCGGATGCGTGCTCGAGTCTCCCTACATGCGCAATGCGGCCTATGTCATTCGTTTTGACGACCGTGTTCCAAAGACACGAAGAGAGCTTCGTACGATGGATGAAAAAGAGGTAGATAGGATGATCTTGGCGCTCTCGGGAGCAGAACTCATCTCGGCGCCCAAGAGTGTGAAAAGAGCCGATGGGACGGGTCGTGTGTCGAGACATGTCCATCAAGGGGATTGGGAGGGACGCTTGAGAGCGGCGGTTGCCGAGATTCAATAACAAGCAACAAACAACTCCCCTTGATAAGCGTTCAGGAGGAGTTTTTTTGCTATGGCGTTGGCCCTATGCTAATACTTCTTTCATGATTCATCTCGAAGGCCCGGTTATCCATGGTCGTGGCGCATCGAAAGGCTTAGGATATCCGACAGCGAATATCCGCTATGTTCCTGTACCGGGAGCTACGCTTGAATCCGGAGTCTGGACCGCTTACGTCTGGGCTCAAGAGAAGCGCTGCGATGCCGTCGCGATCGTCGGTGTCTGGAAGCAATCAGACGGTTCTCCGAGCGTCGAAGTGCATTTGTTTGATTTTGACAGGGATCTGTACGACACGATTCTCAAGGTCGATCTAGTGGAGCGATTCAAAGGACTCACGGTCTGTCCAAATTTTGAAGCGTTAAAACAACAAATCACAATGGATGCGACGCAAGCACGTGTTCGTCTTCGTTTATCTTCCTAATACCCTATGTTTTCAGGCATTGTTCAACAAAAGTGTTTGGTGAGGAATCTGCTTCGTTCCGAAGGGTTGCTTCGGTTTACGGTAGAACTAGGTCCGCTCGCAACGGATGTTCGTATCGGTGCAAGCATTGCGATTGGTGGGGTTTGCCTTACGGTGGTTGAGAAGACGAGCGAAACAGCGACTTTCGAGGTGATTCAAGAAACGCTAATTAAGACAACGCTTGGACAATTACAAGAAGGGGATTGGGTTAATGTCGAACGATCTGTCCGCATTGGTGACGAGATTGGGGGTCATCGTGTCTCTGGACATGTGACGGGGATGGCGACGATCCACTCGATCGAAACACCCGTGAATAATCAAATCGTGACGCTCGCTTGTGATCCAGCTTGGATCGAATACCTTCTTCCGAAAGGCTTCGTCGCGCTCGATGGTTGTAGTCTCACGATCGTGGATGTTGGCACGGATTGGTTCACCGTTCATCTCATTCCAGAAACGCTTCGTATCACAACCTTCGGTCAAAAAACGTTTGGAAATCGCGTCAATCTTGAACTAGATCCAGAGACGCAAGCGATCGTGGCGACCGTTAAAAGATATCTTTCGTCGAAATAATTTATTTGTATGAAACAAAATCATTTTTCTGAGATCTTAGACGGAAAAGGCTTACGCATCGCCATTGTCGCATCCCGCTTTAACGCCGATCTGACGGACGCCCTGCTCGCCGACTGTTTAGAGGCATTGTCAAAGTGTGGTGTGGATCATATGCAGATCAAGACTGTACGTGTTCCAGGTTCTTTTGAATTACCCGTCATGGCAGCCGAATTGATTGAACACGGAGACTACGACGCGATTGTGTGCCTCGGCATTATTATTCACGGAGAGACGTCGCATGACAAATATATCGCTCATTCTGTCTCTGAGAGTTTGAATCACTTAGCAATTACCACACGTGTGCCGATGATCTTTGGGGTGTTGACCACAGAGAACAAGCCACAGGCAGAAGTACGTGCATTGGGTGGAGGAAAGAAGGGCTGGGAAGCGGGGATGAGTGCGGTGGAAATGGGGTTGTTGATGAGGGAGGTACGGAAGTAGTCAGAGGAAGGCGTATGGCCGCTTGCCTTTCTTTGGAAATGCTTCTAAGGTCAAAAAGAAGACGGCTAAGGGAGCTCAGCCTCTCACCACGCCAACCTATGAATACAACTCAACTCTGTGGCCGCGGCCTTGCGAGCGCAGATCCGCAAACGCGTGCGCGTGTTGCCAGTGCCGGAGGAAAAGCCGTGAGTCAGGATCGAGAACATATGCGTGCCATCGGCCGTGCCCGTGGACGCAATAGCCAGGGTGCAAGCCGTGGCAGGCGGGAGCAATAAGAACGATAGAGTTAAAAGAAGCTCTCCAGAATGATCTGGAGAGTTTTAAATTCTTAGGGAGCAAAAACATTCTGGTTTCATTAGGGTTATTTTGGGATCTTCCTTTCCCGTATGAATCCCAACGTAAGAAAATAAAAAAGTCCCATTAAAGAAGTAAGGTCTTTCACCTCCGCATCTCATGGAAAACAAAATTACGCCCTTGCAGGCGTAATTTTGTTGGTAGCTCGTAGGGGAATCGAACCCCTATTGACGGCTTGAAAAGCCGCTGTCCTAACCATTAGACGAACGAGCCATGAGGTTGGAACTGATAGTATCTGAACGGCGAAAGTATGCCGAGTTTTTAGAGATGAGTCAAGCTGTTTTCCCCTGCGTAGGGGCGTGTGGCACACGCCCCTGCTCTCCATAAAAAAGAAGACCCGAATCGATATGGCGTGGGTCGGTGGGCCTTAGATGGCAAAAGGAGGAGAAGAGGGTGGAGGAGGGCGTGTTGTGCGGAAGCCGGTCGTGAGCTTCTGGAAGACTGTGTGCAGGGCTTCGAGGGCACTTGCGAAGCCTTCTTCGTCTTGTCGGCAGGTGATCTCGAGCGACACTCGCAAACCGGCGACGGGAATGGTGGGTTCTGTATAAAAACCTGAGAGGTTTCCCTGGGAATCGTCAATCATTGCGTAATCTTTTATTATTATGCGAGCGCAATTAAAATTGCGCCGATGGTCACCAGAATTCCTCCGCCAACAAGTTTCCAGGAGAAGGTTTCTCCGAGCAATAGAAGAGAAAAGAGAATGATGAGTGGAAGGCTCAAGCGATCGAGGCTCGCGAGCTTTGAAGCAGAGGTCATACGAAGACCGAGGAAATAAAATAGCCACGAAGCCGCGCCACAAGCGGCAGCGGCGATGATGAAGCCGAGGTCTTTTCCGGTGAGTTGATCAATACCCTTGAGTTTCCCGCTTGAGAGCACGACCCCCATCATAAAGAGGAACATGAAAAAACTCCGGATCCCCGTTGCCAGGGTTGGGTCCATATTTTTTAAACCGATTTTCCCTAAAATCGTCATGAGGGCTGCGGTTGTGGCAGCGAGGAGGCCATAGACAATCCACATATTTTTCGCTAGGTTTAGACCCATGGTAGCGCGAAAGACAGGAGCTGAACATCGTAAGCCGGTCTCTGACCGAGTGCGGGTGTTAGGGATCGAAACGAGCTGTGACGAAACGGCTATTTCTTTGTTATCTGTTTCGGGAGCGGGGGAACGCGTCCGGGTCGTGAAGAGTTTGGTTTCTTCGCAGATTCCTATTCAGCAACGCTATGGCGGAGTTGTTCCAGAAATCGCGGCTCGTACCCACGTGCCAGAGACCGTCTCTCTACTGACGCAAGCATTGGGGAAGCAAGAAATGCGAGCGTTTGATGCGATTGCGGTGACACGAGGTCCGGGCCTTGCAACCGCACTTAGCGTCGGCGTCGAGACCGCAAGGATGCTCGCGTTTTTATCCGGTAAGCCACTCGTAGGAGTGAATCATCTTGAAGGGCATATTGCGTCCGCGTGGTTGAATGGTCGAAATCGGAAACAGTGGCACTATCCGCTTCTCACCCTGGTCGTTTCTGGGGGCCACACCGAACTTGTTCGTATCGATCAACCAGGAAAATATCAAATTATTGGTCAAACCCGCGACGACGCTGCTGGCGAAGCATTTGATAAAACAGCAAAGCTCATGGGATTACCCTATCCGGGTGGCCCACAAATTGATAAACGGGCATTAAAGGGCAATAAAGAGACCTACCCATTGCCACGTCCGATGCTCCAACAAAGCGGATTAGATATGAGCTTTAGTGGCTTAAAAACAGCGGTACGAAATACTTGGCTCGATGTAAAATCTCGCGTGACGGATCCGGTTCTCCTAGATCAGGCCTGCAATCATATGGCGGCTTCGGTTCAGCAAGCCATCATCGATGTGTTGATCGAAAAAACCCTTCGCGGGGCCCGTCTGACCCGCGCAAAGGGGATCCTTTTGGTTGGAGGCGTCTCTGCGAATAAGGAATTGCGTAAAGCCTTTGCTCGGATGATCCGTCGTGAACTACCGGGAGTTGCCTTTCTTCCCTCTGATCGACGCTATATTACCGATAACGCCGCGATGATCGCTGCAGCTGGGTATTGGCACGTTGTTCGAGGTGAGACGGACGATTGGCAGACGCTCGAGTTTAATCCCGAGTTGAATTTGTCTTAAATGGATATGAAGCAAAAGACGTTCTCAATTCACGCGTTCTCTGATTGGGATCGCTTGGCGGAGGAGCTCGTTTCTGAATTTACCACAGGGACGATTCTCGGTCTTTCTGGTCCTTTGGGCGCAGGCAAAACAACGTTTACACAAGCGCTGGCACGCGCATTAGGCGCAGAAGGGGATCCACGTAGTCCGACCTTCTCTCTCATGCGGACCTACCAGTTAAAAAACCATCCCGTATTACGACGTCTCGTGCATATCGATGCCTATCGCTTAGAAAAACCGGGAGATTTTCTCGCGTTAAATTTGGAAGAAGAAATCAGTGAACCAGGAACACTCATCGTCATTGAATGGCCGGAGAATATCCAAGCTTGGTTAGAACGACAGCCAAAATATCTCTTCATGACGATCACGCCTCGTGCAGGCGACGGACGAGAAGTGAAGTTAGGGGGTCAGGCCCGGGATAACCAGTAATTATTATTCTTTTTGTATTTTTAGACAGCTCATCTGTTTTTAGGGTGTTGGTGGCGTGGCTGGAACGTCGGGTGGGATGGGAGGAGGCGTCAGTTCAGGCGCAACAACTTCGGGTTCGGTAACCAACGTATCTGTATTCGCGACGGCGAGCACTTCATCAACGCTCGTGAGACCATCGAGGGCCTTCAGAAGACCATCTTGAGCCATGGTGATCATGCCATGCTTGAGCGCGAGTTCGAGAATCTTATATTCTGAGACCTCACGTTCCAAGATCGCTCCCTCGATCTCTTTATTCATGGTGAAAATTTCGTAAATACCAAGGCGTCCTTTGTAGCCAAGGTTATTGCAGGTCGTACACCCTTTCCCCGGGCCTTTAAATTGAATCTTACTGAAATCAACTTTCACGCCAGAAGAAGACGGCACGGCCTTTAAAAGACGCATTACCTCTTCGTTTTGCGAGGGAGTGAGTTCGAGCGGAACGCTACAGTCTTTGCAAAGGCGACGAACGAGACGCTGGCCGATCACGGCATTTAACGCTGGAGCAAGCAAAAAGGCTTTGACTCCCATCGAAAGAAAACGAGGGATCGCGCCGGCAGCGCTATTGGTATGGACCGTCGAGACGACTAAGTGACCGGTCAGAGCGGCTTGAATCGAAATTTCGGCGGTTTCCAGGTCACGGATTTCTCCGACCATAACGATGTCGGGGTCTTGACGAAGAATAGAGCGAAGACCTTTGGCAAAGTCGTAATTCTTCGCGTGTGTAATCTGACTTTGGTTGATCCCAACCAGTTTATATTCGATTGGATCTTCCAAAGTAATGATTTTTACCTCTGGGTCATTCAACTTTTTCAAAATAGCGTAAAGCGTTGTCGTCTTACCAGATCCAGTTGGCCCGGTCGTCACAATCATGCCGTTTGGACGATTGATTTCTTCCATTAAGCGCTCAAGGGCGAGACCGCGGATGCCAAGATGATCAAATTCAAGAGCAATCGCTTTGGGGCGCAGGAGACGCATGACAATTGATTCACCAAATGCGGTCGGCAAGAAACTCACACGAATATCCACTTTTTCGCTCGGTAAATAAATGGTAATACGACCATCTTGAGGAATGTCTTCGATGTTAATTTTGACTCCTGCAAGCAGTTTCAGACGTCCGATCATGTGCTTCCAGGCCTCACGTGGAAGAACGGCAGCGTCGTGTAAGATGCCATCCATGCGAAAACGAATCTTTACGCCCTCTTCTTCGGCTTCGACGTGAATATCGGACGTATTCGCCTTAAGAGCCGCTCCGATCATGATAGTGATGATGTCGGTTGTGCTCACCTTCTTGATCTGTTCTTGGAGCTGGCTGAAGTTCGTAATTTGAGCTTCGTAGCGGGCGAGATCTTGTTCATTGATGCGATAGCCGTAGATGATCTCTTTGGGGATCGGCAAGACGTCATACAATTTTGTCGCTGCTTTCAAACTGTCTTCGGAGATGAGATATAGCTCGACGTTCGCACGCTGGTCTTGGGCGATGTTACGTTGAATCTCGCGTACGGCGTCGGTCGCTTGGGTTGTCCCCATCCGGATCTGATCATTCAGGCGTAAGAAGATCACGATATGGTTCTCTTCGGCGACTTGGCGCGGCAACAGAGAAAGTGCTTCTGGGGCGATTGGGAAACCGCGGAGTGCAATGTAGGGGAGTCCGACCTTCTGTGCTGCCTCTTGGGTGAGCTTCTCTTTTTCACGCAACTTAATCTCGTCCATCCTGTCAGAAAGTTGAACAGTCGTGGTCGAAGGAGCTTTCGGTTTGACCGGAGCAGCGTTCACGGCCCCATTTTTTGCTGGCGCAGAGGCAACGGATCCTGATACGGAGGCATCTGCGTCCGCCCCAGCTGCGGCCTTAAGGAGGTCTTCAATCGAGGCGGCTTTCGACATAGGGAGGGTTAAGAAGTGCGAGATTTGGAAGAGGAGGTTAAATGTCTATTGATCCAATGAGATAAGCGGTGCAATTTGGCATGGGCCGTGCCTTCGTTAATACGCAGATACAAACGGTTCCAAGTAGCGTATTGGAAGGTGATGGTATACAGGCCGGCGAGAGCAAGGAAAACAATAAACGTGCCACCAATGATGAGGCGAAGGACAAGATAGAGTTTCGGCATGGCGAGGAGAATGCTCGCGAGGAGGATAAGAAAGGCGGGAACGTTCACTAAGAGTGTGACTAAGAGCACGGTTAAGTACAATACGAGCGAAGTTGCCACCAAAAGCACGGCCGTTTCAAGGACGGTAAGCCATGCCTGTCGCATGATGCGCCATGCATGGCTGAAAGCCTCGCTAAAATTCAAATCATCTACCAACAGTCCGTTAAGTGCGAGCATATGCCAGCTCGTAAAAATAACTGTCGTGAGAACGAGAAGGATGAAGAGGCTCAGGTAGGCAAAGATATGGACAATGGAAGGATTGGCGAGACTTTGTACGAGGGGAATAGCGGTAAAAAACCCGACGATCCAAATGGCACCGACTCCCACCACGTTGACGGCCAGAAGAGGGATGAGTCTATGTGTGGCCTGTTGTAGTAGTTCTTTGAGAGCGCGCTTAGGACGAGTACCATGTTCATTGATCCCGAGGATCAAAACCCCCTGTGCCACTAAGGAAAAAAGACAGACAACGGCCATCAGAATAGCAAAAAGTGTGAGTCCTTGAATCGCTATCAGCTTATTTAAAAAGAGATGCCGCTGGATCTGCTCCAAGAGCTGAGGAAAAGTCGGGTCCGCAATCTCGGTGGTTCGCTCGGCGAAGTGGCGTAAGCGAAGTAAAAGCGTATCGTAAATTCCTCCTAATTGAATAAAGCCTGCGAGTAGCGCAAAGGGCCAGAGACGTTTTTCTTTCCAAGCAATTCGCAAGGCGTCTCGGACGATTTCGCGATATAAAGGACGAAAGTTCGTGGCACGTGGCATATGGGCTCTAGAATACCATATCTGGTGTGATTCGTCTGGAAAAAAAGCCCATCTCTTTGCGGATGGGCTTGGCGAAAAACAGGATTCAAGTGGTTCTTATGCCCCGAAACTACTTTGTGTAAGAAAGGAAGCGCTTAGTATCCAGAAACCGATGCCGATGAGGGCTACGACGATTTCAGAGGTCGTAAGCTTTGTTTGGATGGAGCTGCCTTCAGTATGTGAGTTCACATAGGCCATAGCGCGTATGATCGGGATGACCATGAGAAAACCGACGATCCCAATGATTCCTCCGATCCAAGAGTTCGAGAGCGATCCCAGAATCCCAATAAAGAATACCCAAGCGAGAAGAGTGGGATTATAGGTTTCAGGATATTGCTTTGCTTTTGCGGCATTCAATACCGTACGAGCCAGGTCAGAGAAATAGAGGAACGAAAAGAGCGCGCGGAGAATTGGTGAGAAGTCTTTATGTTCTTGGTCACGAATGAGTTTCCAATTAAACCAGAACCAATAGAGAGGATACAGTCCAGAGCTTACGATCGTGAGGACGATAAACTTCCAAATCGGGACCGCGTAAAAAGTATGCGCGGCGGGAGATGCTGGAGGAGGGGTTTGTTCCATATGGCTGCTAGTGTAACACATCTGCCTCGCTCATAAATATCCGATACAAAACAGACCCCTATCAGAGGGTCTGTTTTTTATTGGGCGTTTAAACTGTGGCTGGTTCTTTCTTCAAGCGACTCTTTTCGTTTGTTGCTTCCATGCCGACAACGGTTTCAAACTCTTCACGCTCAATCGTTTCTTTCTCGATCAGGTGGGCACAGAGGCGGTCCATAGCTGTTTTGTTCTCGCTAATGATCTTCATGGCGGTCGCGAAGCCATCTTTGATCAAAGCATCAATTTCTTGGTCTATGACAACCGCTTTGTTTTCCGAATAATCACGAGATTCGGTAATTTCACGGCCAAGGAAGATCATGTCTTCTCGTTCACCATAGACGCGTGGGCCAAGGATGTCGGACATTCCCCATTGGGTGACCATGTTTTTCGCGAGCTTGGTAGCATTTTGCATATCGTTTGAAGCACCGGTCGTAATGTCCCCAAAGAAGGTTTTTTCGGCGGCATATCCTCCAAGCATGACCGCGATGTCTTCGACGTATTCAGTTCGTGTTCGTGAAGTACGGTCCTCGGTCGGAAGTTTAATAGTGTACCCCATGGCACGTCCACGGCTAATGATCGACACTTTTTGGACCGGATCCATGTGTGGCTGCAAGTGCGCGACGAGTGCATGACCCGCTTCATGGTAGGCCGTTACTTTGCGTTCATGCTCGTTCATGAGATGGCTTTTGCGTTCTGGGCCGAGCATTACTTTCTCAATTGATTCAAGTAATTCCGTCATTCCAATCAGTTGTTTGTCACGACGAGCCGTGAGAATCGCAGCTTCGTTCATGAGGTTCGAAAGATCGGCTCCCGAGAAGCCCGGAGTTCGTTCTGCCAAACGACGAATGTTTACATCGGTGGTGAGCGGTTTGTTCTTTGCATGGATGCTCAAAATCGCTTCACGATCGTTGATGTCTGGTGGATCGAGGACGACGCGACGATCAAAGCGGCCTGGACGAAGCAACGCCGGGTCAAGGACATCGGGACGATTGGTTGCGGCAACCACAATCACCCCAAGGTTTGGTTCGAAGCCGTCCATTTCGACGAGAATCTGGTTTAGCGTTTGTTCACGTTCATCGTGAGAACCGCCGAGGCCCGCACCGCGTTGACGGCCAACGGCGTCGATTTCATCGATAAAGATAATACAAGGAGCGTTCTTTTTTGCTTTCGCAAACAGATCGCGTACGCGAGAGGCGCCAACGCCGACAAACATCTCAACGAATTCTGAACCGCTGATATGAAAGAAGGGGACACCGGCTTCACCGGCGACCGCGCGAGCAAGCAAGGTTTTTCCTGTTCCTGGAGAACCCATGAGAAGAACACCTTTCGGAATCTTCGCGCCAAGCTTCGAGAACTTTTCCGGCTGCTTTAGAAATTCAACCACTTCCAAAAGTTCCTGTTTGGCTTCTTTCACGCCAGCCACATCGGCAAAGGTAATCGTATTGTTTGCTCCTGGTTGTGTTTCACGTGCGCCTGACTGACCAAATGTCATCGCTTTGTTGTTCTGTCCTTGGACCTGACGAAACAAGAAAATCATGAGCGCAAACGTCAGCGCGAAGGGGATGAGGCTCGGAAGAATCGCGCCCGCCCAATAGCCCGCGCCGGATCCTGTTTTGATGGTGGTTTTAATGGTGCGTGCCTTTTCTGGATCTACATTGTAATTTTTCAGAAGCTCTGACAACGATTCGGTCGGTTCTTTGTCGACAATTGCCTTTTTTCCATCTTTTAAGGTCACGGTCATTTTTTGACCATCGACAACGACCTCTTCGACCTGGCCATTTTGAACCTGAGACACGAACGTTCCGATGTCCTCTTTTTGAGTCGTATCGAGGTTGATGGTAGCAAGAGCGACCCCAATTAATACGAGGGCGCCCAACATGAGGAGAATATTTTTTACAGTAGTAGTCATAGCATGAAAATCAGAAGAAAAAGCTCCAGTGGCTGATCGAGCGTAGCCGAAAGAACCTTCTCCGTCTAGGTAATCACGAACCCCTGCTTTTGTCATCTCGCTTTATCTCTTCCCGTGGCTTAATTACGTCATCCTCAGACGTAGTCTGGAGATCCAGGTCTCAGAACAAAAGAGAGGTATCGATATTCTTGCTTTGATTTTATTTGCCCTGGATCCCTCCGCCTTAGGCGGAAGGATGACGTATTATGGATAGGACTCTCGGGATAAAACAAAAACACCCCTTCGCATAAAGCTTCGGGGTGTTTTTATGCCGTTATTTTTTGGCGCCTGCTTTTTCTGGTTCTTCTTTCTTCTCTTCCTTTTGCTTGCGGAGAGAGAGGCCGAGACGATGATTGTCGGGGTCGATCGAGATGATACGGAATTCGAATTCGTCGCCGATGCGAGCAATTTCGTTCACGTCTTTCACGGGACGACTTGAAAGCTCGCTGATGTGGGCAAGACCATGAATTTCTGGATCGAGTTCCACGAACAATCCGAACGGATTGATCTTGAGCACGCGTCCTTTGACCCATTGGTTCACATCGTATTTGCGTGCTACCTTGCGCCACGGATCATCGACGAGCTTCTTCATCGAGAGGAAAATCTTGGAGCCTTCGATGTTGATAATCTCGGCACGGACGTTATCGCCGACTTTGAGCACGTCACGAGGGTGATCGATGCGTTGCCAGGCGATTTCGGAAATATGGACGAGACCTTC
>CAYHTN010000040.1:0-12946 GCA_964359565.1 uncultured Gammaproteobacteria bacterium | reverse complement strand
TTTCGTTATCTGGCTTATTCGCTGATTAACTTGAGAAACTCGCTTTGAGCTCATTATCTCAAAGCATCGAGCAGCTGATATCAGAGCTGCCTAGTATCAATACATTGGTTTACATGGCCGGTTACTATCAAGAAGGAACAGTAGACGAACTGACCGATAATGATATCGCATCAATGACGAATGTAGGAATTACGGCACCGGCAATGCTCATTCGTCGACTAAAAACCAATCCAGGAGCACCGCTCAAAGTCATGTTGATCACCTCGAGTTCACAATACACCCCACGTGAACGAGAGCCGCTCTACGCAGCGACAAAGGCTGGACTCGGAATGCTTGGAGCTTGCCTTGGGTTAGATAGCGAACTTGGTAAAGTGCTGGTCATTGCTCCCTCCGGAATGAAAACGCCATTCTGGGACGAAACGAAAGATACTACGGGTTATCTGGAGCCTAAATGGGTAGCTGAGAAAATCATCGAATTATCCAGCGGACCGTTCAAGTACAAATATGCGAAGATCTTGCGTGGACCTGAGCGGGTTGAAGTTGTAGAGACTCTGGAGAAATAATTAGTTTGTTTTTCGGTATCTTGTGGTTCGCCCCTGTCCGATGCGCTCAACTTTTTTCAGACGCAATAATACATCCAACGCTTGTGAAACCGTTGGTCGTGCGACGCCAGTTGGCCAGAGCGGAGTGATCCTCGGGTTCGGTGGGCAAGTCGTGACGTATCCCGGCCTCAACTGGCCCGTCACCCTCGTACTCGCTCCAAGCGTGAGCTACCGCTTTCCCTGACCAAAAAATCCGAAGCGAAAACCTCGCCGCTCTCACCCCTCTCGTGACAGCGGCTTTCTTTTTCGCCATCTTGGTCCGTCTTTGCTAGGATTATTTTATGGTTATTCGTTCGCTTCTCATTTGCCTTGTCCTCGGTCTCCTGCTCAGTGTGTTTTATGGACTCGTCACTCGTGTTTCTTTTAAAAATCAACGAGGCCACATCTCTTCGCTCTACTGCGCTCTCATAAAAAATGATCCTGCATTTTCGAAGCCAATCATTTTTCTCCCTGGTATTAAAGGTTCGCTTCTGCGAAGCAACGAACGACAAGAGTGGCTAACACGTTCTCAAATCTTACTGGATTCTGAACCGCTCCTTTATAAACTCGAGGATCCAGACTTGGAACCCATCGGCATCCTGACACGAATCTCTCTCCTTCCGGGATTACTCGAATACAGCCCCTATCAACACATCAGCGCAACACTTGCCTGCAATCCCAACGCTTATTTCTTGTCTTATGATTGGCGGCGAAATCCCATCGAAAACGCCGCCCGTCTTGGCGAACTCGTAGACCGTGTCCAACAAGAAACCGGACAGAAGCCCTCTATCATCGCTCACAGCATGGGTGGTCTCGTAACACACACGTATCTTAAAACAAACAGCGAAAAGATCGATCGCGTCGTCTATGTCGGCGTCCCCTTTCAACCAGGTGTTGGCTTTTTACCAGATATCGATCAAGGCTCTGCCATTGGTTTGAATAAAACGATCCTAAGTAAAGAAGCGATCTTCTCTCATCCAAGTAGCTTCACACTTTTGCCACATGCGGGACAACGTCTGTATAAAAATCAAGATTTAATGAACATCGAAACCTGGAAAGAGCATCGCCTGAGCATCTTCCGTGACGGATCTGTCGATGAGATCGCCTTCAAACGTATCTTAGCCGATGCAACGGCATTCCATCGAGAAATCGATAGACCAGTGACCTTCTCGAACCATTTTCTCTTCGTCGTAGGCAACTGTCAGCAGACGCACCATTCCATCGAAACGGACGGCTCCTTTACCTACGTTTCCGGTGACGGCCGCGTACCTGAATCATCTGCATATCCGGTCGAGAAAGAACAACTGAATAAAGAAATATTCATCTCTTGCGCCACTCACGATCAACAACTGAATGACAGAAATGTTCTCGAACGAATTGAGGCGTTTTTGAAATGAAGAGTTCTTCCGCCACTTAGCCTACTCCACCTCACGAATCCTCCGCGAGAACTCCGGATCGCTTCCGTATTTCTTCGCACGTTCGTTGATCGAATAATACTTTCTTGCCTCTTCAATGGATAGATTCGTATCTAGGAGGCCTTGATCAAGGGCGTATTCATCTGAAAAGGCAGGAAGAAAATACTTGTAGCTTAAAGGGATATGATAACTCGTGGCTCGGTTCACGACATCGACGATGTCGGTGGTACAGGTCTTTGTGAATAAATTATAGAACTCTGGCTTATCGTATAATTGATTTACGCGATTCATATAATCCATGAAGATCGCTTGAAGATCTGATTTCGTTGCTTTGACCGGATAAAGACGGACTTCTTCACCTTGGCGATAATTCGTACGAAGCTTCACGATGTCATGCTCATCACCAACCACATAGATCAATTCGTACGGCTTTACTAAGCCCCGCGGAATGGAATAATCCTCCCCGACCTGCTTTCTTACTTCAATAGAAATTGCCACGAACTCATCGTTCTCAAATTCAAAACTCATGAACGTATGCGCAATGCCTGGCACGGATCCAAAGGGGACAACGGCGTAATATGCTTTTTTTATCTTCTGAAGATCAAACGTCTTGTCATAGTACCCAGGCGTATAATCGGTTTCGCTGCGGTACGCAAAGTTACGAACGTTATGAATCGTAATAAAATTCTGATCGATATCTGCATGTGCGAGTACAGCGAGATCCGGAGACCAGTTGCGATCTTGGGAGGGCCGTAACCAGATAAAACGATAACTGCAGAAGAGCGCTGAGATCAAAAGAACCGCGCTCAGAAGAACCTGTTTGGACATATGGATAGAGCTAGAATGCTACAAAAAACGAGTTTGTTCAATCAATTGTTTGCTTCAGAGCAAATTTATTGGCTTGCGAAGGTATGATCATACCCTGTTTTTGGTTCAAAATACTCTCGGAAATGCTTGTATATTCATTCGGCACATTAATTGCTAAAATGAACATCATGAATAGACATGAAGGGCCTTCTCTGCCATCCATGGAGCATGGAACAGAGTTTCGACGCGGACTCGCCTTCTGCGTTCGACTCGCGCATGCCTATGATGGCACTGAGGCGACCTATCAAGCTCTCCTTGAAGGGATTAGAGCGTTTGAACAATGGGAATTTGCTACGTTCAAGCACGAGTTTCCAGATCACCATCCAACTCGCTTATCAGAGGATGCAGAAGTAACACTCCTAAAACGTCACCATCCTAAAATTGCCGCTCGTCTCCGCACAGTGAGTGGTTTACTCCATCTCGCGGTTGAACATTGTTCGAATCGTCTGAAGCGCGGCGATGAAACCCTGATCAAAACACGCGCACAATCACTCGATGGAACAATCCTTCCTCTCGGTACAGGTGGCATTCGACCATCGCAAGGAGGCGAATCATTTACGAGAGAAACGGTCTTTTCTCCTCGAGTACGGTTACTTTTGAGTGCCTTACAAGAAAAAGGAATTTACCTTGATGACGTCCTTCTGTGGGTCGGAGACCCTCCTGAACATGCCTTGAAACGCACTCAACCTTATCTTTTAATCGAGATTCCTAGACTAAATCGTCGTCAAGTCTTGATCTGCGATCAAGTTGGCGAAGCCGCATTTGTTGTTTTTGAACCACTCGACATACGCATCCTCCTCGCAGAAAGCAAGGAAACGCTCCAGCGAGACTATGGAGACGCCATTCGACGTGTCACCTGGCAAAGCGAAGAAGCATGGAAAACTGAACTTACATCCTTACTATTTTTGGATTCTGTTCCTGGAGCCAAAGCAGATCTCGTCGTTCGAGAAGGTGTTCGTCAAAAACTCATCACTGGGTATCCACCTGAACGATTCTTTACCAGCGATGGGACATTTTATGTATCTTTGCTCGATGCCATTTCCATTCAAGGAAGAAAGATAAAATCTCTACTACACCTCTTCGGCGCACCGACAGACTCTTCTCCTACCAAGTTAGAGTGTTTACGTTTCTTGGCAACGGTCTATGGAAGACAAGTTCCTCTGATTGATCGCGCTCTTTGTGAAGAAGAAGAAAATACGGCCCTTCAAGAAGAACTCGGACAAGACCTAATGAAATGGTCAAAATATATCAAAGGAGAACCGATAACCGTTCGGTTCTTGGGGAAGACACGAAAGGTCATCTGTGCCGATCCTATCAAAGATAGCCTTGCTTTTGCACAAACTCCTTACCACAAAAGAAGTGGTCAATTATTTGCCGGTCTTGGCGCTTCGGCTCTTGCTTCTCTCTTCGTGAAGGAAGGCAAAGGAAATCCTGATCCCCTGTTTTTTCGCACTGAACTTGCACAACTGCTTTTAGTAGAACAACTGATGGGAATGAGCAAAGAAATTACAGCTCGCATTCGAGAGCTTCGAATTGAACAGGCGCTTCAGAAGACCTTAGCGAATGATCCTGTGAAATGGAGAAAATTTTTATTAGGCGAAGTAATAGACATTGAGGTTCAACACGAGCATTTACAAACCTGCAATCCCCGACCCCTTCCTCCTATGGAAGGGTTCATAGAGCAAGATTACCGCGCATTTCAAGGAGTGTCATACGCAGGCGCAATATTCACGTCCATCATGCGCCGGGTGTTTGCTCCATTAGAACCTGAAATTCCTGCTGCAGGAATAACTGTCACACATTCAAGATACAATTTCTACCTCTTAGCGAGAGCTCTCTATGGAAGCAACAAACTTATAGAACAGAAAATACAAGAAGAAAAAGAAACACGTGCAGTTGAAGCGGCCCTTGGCAGAGACAAGGATCGATGGCGTGCTTTTATAGGCGGTGAACCACTTATGATTATCATAAACGGCCAATCAAAAACCATCACTGCAAGCACACCCATTCGTTCAGCGGCGGAGATGCTTGCGTATCCTGTAAAAAAACTTCTCAAAATACGTTTTGGCGGTGTAGGAATTATGGCTATTGCGAACATTTTTCTCTCGACGGATGGTTCGGGAGTTGATATCGTACACGTGGCTGATGTAAAACGCTTAGCCGTAACCATCTTTGGGAAAGGATCTGGAGACGAAGAAGACCCCCTTGAACAAGATTTACTAAAAACTGAACAACATCGTGCGGTCGTTAAACTTCTGGGTCATTCACGAAGCGCCTGGAGAGACTTTGTGCAAGGCAAGCCTGTAACAGTGATCGTAAGAAAACAAACCTATACCGTCAGCGTAGAACACTCCTTTCCTAACAAAGCATCTATTGCAGATCTTCCCCGTTCCGAACGACACAAGCTCCGCTTTGCCGGGCTTGGACTCTCGGCGCTAGGAACAAAGCTAAGTATTCCCTCGACGAGCTACCGCGCTTTTTATGGCGAAAGTCTCCGAGCAATTTTAGACGCTTTGTTTGAAGAATAACGATAATTAGGGATTCTTTTCAAGATAAGCCCGTAAGGCGATGGCATAGGGCGCTCGTTCTTCTCGATCGGTCAGGGGTAGACAAAGGAATATCGTCTACTCTCTCTGACCCAATAAACGCTGGATTCCCCCGCCTCAGGCGGAAGGATGACGTAAGACAAAAGCCACCTGATTCGGCTGCCATATCTTAATTCTTCAATGTTCCCACCTTGAAGGTTGCGAGCGTCGTGACGGGCGCGCCACTGTGTCCGTGCATACCGTGAAAGGCGACGGATCCATCTCTGCCGCAGAGACCAAGAATGGCATCTTGACCGCCAGGGTGACGTCCAATCCAACTCGTAAGATCGTAGACCTGACCGTCGATCACTGCCCAACAACTCGCTGCGGAACTATGCGTCTGAACCTGCGCCGTCGTAAACGTTTTCACGGATACCACCGGTGTCGCTTGAGAGACACGACGCAATCGTGAAGCGGTAAAGACAGAGCCCTTAAGCGTCCCTGTTGCTTTGACGCGATCGTCAACACGAAGACCTTTCGTAACGAGCGGCTTCCCAGTCTCATCCGCCATAGAGACCTTGGCCGTAAACTTCAGTGTAAACGTTTTCTTGTGAGAACTCTTAACCATAATCACCGACCCCTTAATCGAAGTGATCGTCGCATCAAGGGTAACTTCAGCGACAGCCTTAACAGCGGGCTTTACTGGCGCTACCGCAGCAGATGCAACCGATGCTGAAACCGGTGAAAAGACAAACAACCCAAGCGAAAGGATCTAAAAAAGTTTTATCATAGAATGTGGGGAGTATAGCGTTGTCGCTCTCCCGTTGTCTATTTTGAAGCGGCACTTGTTTCAAGTTCTTTTTTGCCACTTAGCTCTTGAGCGACGATCTGGATCACCGAAGCCGCCGGAATAGCAAGCAAGACTCCGATGATACCGCCGAGCTCTGCCCCGATCACGGAAGCAAGAATAATCAGGAGGGGTGAGAGGGAGATGGCCCGTGAGTAAACCAAGGGTTGAATCACATGTCCTTCGACGACCTGATAAACGAGTAATACGGCGACGATGATAATCGTGGCCGCCATTCCCTGCGTCAGGGCAACCAACGCAATTGCAATGGTGGCGAGTGCCGCTCCCACGAGTGGAATAAGATCGAATAAGGCTAACAGCGCAGCCAGAGCAAAGGCATAGGGAATATCCAAGAGCAGCATCGTCACGAGCCCGACGGATCCTGCAATGAAACTGATGAAAAGATTGCCGGTGATAAAGCCACTCAGAGCTTTAGTCACTTTTTGCGCCATTCGATCCAAGCGCTTCGCCCATTCTGGTCCTGAAAATGCAAGGATATTTTGCCAAACTGCCGGTCCTTCAAGCAGCAAGAAAAATGCGAACACGAAAATAATAACAACCGCAGAAGCCCCACCGATAATACGGCCAAACAGTCCCAAAATAGGAACGCTTGCGCCTGCGAGCTTCGCCGCACTATTTTGACTTACCTCCTTGAGACGATCGACCACCTGATATTTTTCATTCAGCGCCGCTAGCGTCGGATTTTTGGTGAGACTATTCGCAATCTGAGGAATATTCGTGGCTAAACGAGCCCCTTCTGTCACAAGCGGGGTCACGATGACTCCAATAATAACCACAACTCCGATAAGCGCAATGACAATTGAGAGAAATGCAGACAACGCGCGCTTAAGACCACGCCGACCAAAAAAGCGAACGAGGGGCTCCAATACCACCGCGAGGATAAGTGCGACCACGAGCTGAAACAAAACGGCGCTGAGGAGATACAAGAGATAAAGAAGCGCACTTCCAAGGATGATGACGGCATAGACCGTGATCGTCCTCCTAACCAACGATGTCGTTTGTTCGTGTGAAGTCATAAGCGAATATTGCAGCCATCACATCATGCCTGGTCGCAATCGGCAACCTTCATCCACATTCCATAGAAGCCACTTGTGAAGTCTCAACAGCCTCTTTTTTACCGGCGGTTTTTCCTATCTCCTCATTTACATGATCGCCCTTGTCAAAGATCTCGATAATCCGTTCCATTACCATCAAAAAGGCCATCACGACGATGAAATTGATACCGCTCCTCTCGTTGCCGTCGAAAAGAAAATTCTCTTAGAGATTGGCAAACCTGCAACAAAAGTACGGGTCTCAAAAGGCGTAAAAATATAGTCTCCTGATATAACTGTTTTTGACCCTCATGGTCTGACATGATGGAATGTGTTTATGCAAAAAAATCGCTTGAGAATCCTCATAAAAAAACCGATAGAAGACGTCTTCGCGTTTACGACAGATCCCAAAAACACTCCGATCTGGGTTGAACATTTTGCATATGAAGAAACAAGCACATGGCCTCCAGTCGTAGGAACGATTTATAAAAATCGCACGCTCGATGGTACATGGTCAGAATGCAGCGTAATTGCTATTCGACCACTAGATTTTTTTGAGCTTCAGTCAAAAGATGGAATCTATCATGTTCAATATACCTATACTAATCATGGAGATAAAACTGAAATGGAATATTTTGAGTGGGTTGATTCTGGTGTTTTAGAAGGACCATTTGCGCAACACATATTGGAGCGATTAAGATACATTATGGAATCGAAATAATCCGAGGAGGTAGAACCTTAATGACACGCAGATCAGGCATCCCTTTTCACGTCATCGTAAACGCGGGGATCCAGCCTAGATTAAATCTGAAAAAATCGACGGTATTCTTTTGCTTATGCCTGGATCCCCGCCTTCGCGAGGATAACGTAGTAGAAGAAATACTACTCCATTGAACGACAATCGGAGAACGCGATCGAAAGGATGGTGCAGGACAGTTTACATCTGATGGTATACAAAAGAGATGCGCCGGAGCACATCTCTTTTGTTATTTTTAGAAGCGCGTTATTTCTGAGCACCAGCGGCGACAACGGCAGCTTTTAGAGTCTCGTAAGGAACAGCGCCACTCACTAAGCGACCGTTTACGAAGGTTGCTGGCGTTCCTTCAACACCGGAGTTATTTCCGGTGGTCATATCATTCGAAACGATGGATGCGGTCTCCCCAGAGTCCATACAGGTTTTGAATTTAGCTACATCAAGTTTGAGATCCTTGGCAAGATTCTGGTAGAAATCCGCTCCAACCGCACCGTTCAGGGTATCGCCACTCTGAAAAAGCTTGCCATGCATCGCCCAAAAGGCGTTGTTTCCACCAAGCTTCGCAGCGCACTCAGATGCTTCTGCGGCTTTTTGGGCATTCGGGTGGAACGAAAGTGGGTAATGACGATAAACAAGACGCACATCCTTTGGAAAATCTTTCATGATTTTCTGGACCGTTGGCTCGTGACGGGCGCAGAAAGGACATTGAAAGTCAGAATATTCGATCAGTGTCACCTTCGCATCCTTGGGACCAAGGATATGATCTTTATCCGTCACTTCTGCCACGGGCTGTGAAGGAGGAGGGGTGGAAGGATCGTTCGCTGTAGGCGCAACTTGTGCCGGAGGGGTGTTCACTGCGACTTGCCCACCCAACATGCGTCCTCCCATGAGCATGCTAAGAATGGCGAGAAGTGCGAGAAGCGAAGAAATAGAGATACCAAGGAAGAGACCTGTAAAGAAGGTTGTCTTCGGATTGGCGTCCCAAAAACCTTTCTGTTCCATAGAAGATTCGTGGTCGAGGATGGACATAAATGAATGAACAGGACAATTTTTGTCCTAAAAAAACGAGAGCACCGATAGAATACGTGGTCTACACGCTTCTGTCGATGCTCTTTGTCAAGGGTTTCCTATCCCTTTGGCGGTTCGTTTGCTTGTAATGCCGCATCTAAGAGCTGATCCCATTCAGCGGCCGTGAGCGAGAAGTAACGTTTCTTGTTCATGAAGACCGTTGGTGTCCGATCAACTCGATTACCAAATCCTTCGGCGATCGTGGCAGCGACCAGGCTATCTTGAGCACGCTTAGAAAGACAGGTCTGAAATTGATCCTTGTTCAGGCCAAGTCCTTCTGCATAACCGACAAGTGTAGCTTCTGGAGCGCGCTGTGATGACCATTGCTCTTGCGTGGCAAAAAGCTTGTCGTGATACTCCCAGAACTTCCCTTGGACTTCAGCGCAACGAGCGGCGTTCGAGCCAAGACGTGCTTGCGGGTGAATCTGTTCGAGAGGAAAATCTTTCCAGACAAACTTCACCCGATCTTTATATTTTTCAATCGCATGTTTCACCCCAGTCTCCGCGACACGACACGCTGGGCACTGAAAGTCGCTATAAAGGCGAACAACAACCGAAGCATCCGCTTTTCCGATGACGGGACTTTGTGCATCCGCAGAGAATGTCACATTCTCGTCTTCGGTTCCATATGACACAGAAGGCGGGGCTGGAGCCTTGAGAACTGCAAAGACTAATCCCCCGAAGAGAAGGACGCTGAGCGCAACGATGCCGACCACCAGTTTTATATTATTCTGTTCTTGCATAAGAAAAGTGACAAGTTAAGAAGAGCGGATAAGGCGTCGCGACCGCAAGAGCAGCCAGAGGCCACCTCCCACGAGCGGGATACTGAGCCACTGCGTAGGGGTCAGTCCTTCGTAGCGTACATCTTGGATTCGCAAAAAGTCTAGTGAAACACGACTAAGGCCCTCGATGAGGAGAAAAGCTCCCACCCAAAAACCAGGACCTCGGGTACGGCGATCGAGATAAAGAAACAATACGCCTGTCATGAATCCAATCAATGAAAGATAGAGGCCCAGATCATGACGAGCCGTTCCATCTGGCTGCTTCAAGGCAAGCAAACTATTCGATAAGGTACCAGGATGATCGTGAATCAAAAAACAGCCGATCCGTCCGATGCCACACCCCCACGGCAACCCCCAAAGCGCGATATCGGCGTAGGCGATAAAAGAGAGAGCCCGACGTCGAATGATCCAAGCGCTCATCAGAAAAGCCCCGATGAAGCCTCCAAACATGGCATAGCCGGGTCGACGAAAATCAAGCGCCTCCCACGGATGCTGAGCGTAGTAGTAGGGCTCGTACGCAAACACATGAAAAAGACGAGCACCAATAAACGCGGCAATAAAGATCCAAAACGCGAGATCTAAAATAACCTTTGGATCTAAGCCTTTTTGCTTTGCCCGACGCCACACGAGATAGGTTGCAACGGCATACCCAAGCGCGACGAATGTTCCCCAGACCTGAAACGTGATTCCAAATAAGGGATAGGTCGTGGCTCCAAGATACGGAATCATAGAATACGCAACGTGCGTAAGGCGTCGTGAAAATCAGACAGCGCCCGACGCGCTTCGCTTGAACGGAGCTCAAAAGCCGAATCGTGAACAAGTTGATTCCGTAATTTGTGTGCCGACCACACTTTTTTGATGGCGGGATAGTTATAGGCCGCCATTTTTAAACGATCTGCCAATGTTTCGCCCGGGATCATCATCGATTTCAAGACATGATCTAACAATTTATCCGCTTCGATCAGAGATAATTTCATCCCCGTCGTCCCCTGCCCCGAGATCTTGATGATTTCTTCCCATTTCGCTTTTACTTGTTCGGGGGTCAAATTCATGAGCTCCGGGCTCTGCCAGCGTCGACGAATAACGGCGATGAGGCAAATAAGCAAAACCAAGATCACCAGAGCGGCAACGATCGGCGCAAGGGATATTCCTTCGGACGCTGGTAAGGTGATCAGTGAAGGAGCAGGGTCGACAATGATTTGAAACATGGATTACGAGGCAAGCAATACTTCAATTTCTTCCGCAAGGAGAAGGAGCGCGTCATCTGCACCATGTGCACCGATGAGTTGCATCCCGACCGGAAGACCGTTCTTATCTCCACATGGCAGAGAAATGGCAGGGATCCCGGCAACGTTCACGCCGACTGTAAAGACATCTTCGAGATACATGGTGAGCGGATCTGCTGTTTTTTCGCCGCGACGAAACGCGGTTGAAGGGGTCGTTGGCGTTAACAATACATCGACACCGTCAAAGGCACGCGCATATGCTCCTCGAATGAGCGTCTGCACTTTCCGTGCCTGGTGATAGTAAGCATCGACATAGCCTTTTGATAAGGCGAACGTGCCAAGCAAGATACGACGACGCACTTCTGCTCCTAAACCCTGATGACGCGAGCGCTGATACGTCTCAAGCAACGTTTCTGCAGCAACCCGATGACCGTAGCGAATGCCGTCATAACGAGACATATTCGCCGACACCTCACAAGGCATGAGAATATAATACACAGCCAGGGCCTCGTCGGAATAGGGTAGATCAACCTCGATTGTTTCTGCGCCTGCTGCATGTAAGATCTCAATCGTTTCCTCAAGAGAAGATCGCACTTCATCCGTCATTCCCTGTCCCCATGCTTGTCGAGGCAACCCAATCCGCAATCCTTTGAGTGTATGACGCCTACTCGTCGCTGGAAATGCCACGGTCGTCTGGTCACGCGGATCTACGCCTTGGATCGCTTCAAACAAGATACGCGCATCATCAACCGTTTTTGTCATCGGACCAACCTGATCAAAGGAAGACACCATGGCCATCACGCCCGAACGAGACACGCGACCATAAGAAGGCTTGAAGCCAATAATGCCACAGAACGCCGCGGGTTGGCGGATGGAGCCTCCGGTATCAGAACCTAAGGCGGCAACACAGAGGTCAGCCGCCACCGCACAAGCACTCCCTCCAGAAGATCCACCTGGAACACGTTCAAGATCACGTGGATGTTTGGTTGAACCGAAGGCCGAATGTTCCGTTGACCCTCCCATCGCGAATTCATCTAGATTAGTTTTGCCGATAAAAACAGCCCCAGCAGATCGAAGCCTTTCAATCACGGTGGCATCTGTTGGTGCGACATACTCCGCGAGAATCGCAGACCCTCCGGTCGCACGTACGCCTTTTATTAAAATATTATCCTTAATCGCAAGGGGAATACCATCAAGCAGCCCTCGAGATCGTCCTTGCGCACGACGCTCATCTGAAGCGTGTGCTTCTGTGAGCGCCTCTTGATCGCTCACGGTAATATAGGCGTTCAAGGCATTATTCATGCCCTGAATTTGCTGGAGATAGGCCTTCGTAAGGGCCTCAGAGGTTATGGTCTCTGCAGTAAGTGCCGCAGCGGCCGAACGAATCGTCTGTTCAAGAGCAGGCATAGTTAGGATTTTTTTGGATGTTCAAACACACCAGGAACAGAAAGAAGTACGCCCAGGCGTTTTGGAAACGCAGCCACGAGAGCCGCACGATCTGCCTCTGTGAGCGGTGAGACAACGTCTTTCGCGAGTATGGCTGGTTTTTGTCCCAGTTCAAGATGGGTTACAGCAGAGGTATCAATGGCCGCCAAGCGCTCCACATACCCTAAAATTGCTTGACTTTCGGTCCGAAATTGTTCCGCCTCCTCGGTTGTGAGTTCGATCCTTGCCAATTCGGCCAGATGAAAAACCTCTTTAAGAGACAGATTCATAGGCTCTAACGGTAACGCACCCTAACCGTTTGGTAAAGCCAAAAGCTCCCTTTTTGTCATAGACAGGTCGGTCGCTCGTTCAGGCACGTCGGCTTCTTCATTTTTTTCTCATTC
>CAYHTN010000039.1:0-13024 GCA_964359565.1 uncultured Gammaproteobacteria bacterium | reverse complement strand
CACTGCCTGACACCTTTGCGGTTCTGGCGCTTGAGAAAGAAATACTGCTTAGGGTTCTGAAACAACTTTCCCCTCGAGATCAGGAAGTGCTCGACTTACGTTTTTTTGGAGGTCTTGAAGCTCTTGAGATCGCCGATGTGCTGAAGATCAGTGCGAACCATGCTTCGGTGCTCGTCTATCGTGGCCAGCAACGTTTGCGCCAAAAGTATATTTCTCTCTATGGAAGTCCCTAACAACATCCCTACGCCTTCTCCCGCTCCTACGAACCCGCCTGTTCCAGTATCGATGGGGTCTTCGTCGTCTGTCGAGAACGCGCTGAAAGCGGTAGCGGCAGAACCAACGACCGGGTTAGATCCGCAGGTAAAGATACGCCAACGAGCGGCACTGCTTGAGGCTGCACAGGCAGCACATGGTTCTGCACCGGTCGCTCGCCCAATGGTGACGGAAGAAGCGACGTCGTCACGTTCTTGGCGTACCTGGCTTGCGCTTGGTGGGGCTTCGTGTGCCCTCGCGGCAGCGGCCCTTGTTCTTCTGATCCGTCCGGCAATGGGGCCGTTAGGAGGTGACTCGATCGCGGTGACACGTTTTGAAAATGTGAATCGACTCCTTGTTCCCAATGAACATGGAACGGATTTGTTCTCGGTTCAAGAAGTTTCCGCGCAAGAATTAGGCGATGTCGAATCTCTTGTTTTGACGTCTCGAGTGCCGCTTACGGCCGAACAGGTCAAAGCGACGATTCAAGTCGCCCCATCTGTACCGATTGAAGTTGTGAAATTAGCTTCAAACTCGTTTAAAGTGACGCCAAAAGGGGCAGTATCTGCGGCCACGAGTTATCGTATTTCATTACCTACGCTCGTTACCAATGAAGATGGCTCGCGTGTCATGAAGGAATATAGCTGGTCACTCCAATCACAGGATCGTTTGCAAGTTGTCTCAACTTTGCCAGGAAATGCATCTACCTATGTTCCCGTGACGACGGGTATTGAATTCACCTTGAATCACGTCGGCCTTCAAATTTCGAGCTCGACGATTGTATTAACACCGGCTGTTCCAGGGCGAATCGAAATTCATGGCCAAGCTGTCGTTTTTGTTCCGGCGGTTGCATTACAGCCAGGGACACTCTATGAAGCTCGTCTTAGTGGGGTAAAAACGGACGCGGGGCTCGTTTTGACTGAAGAAAAGCGAGTGCGTTTTGAAACGGCAACAACCGCGACACAGGTCGATGAACGTGCGAAAGAGATTTCTTTTGCGACAGAATTCATTGAAACGATTCCTCGTCGAGAAGTCCGTTTGGGTGTTTTTAAGGGATGGAATTCAAATGTGACCGAAGTAGATCTTGTTGGCTACGCTTTGAATCCAGAGCAGGCACGAACGCTGCTTGAGGCGCGTGCCCAGGTTCCCGCCTGGTCTGAACAAGCCCGTCGGACATTTACCGACTATATGGTTGTTCCTAAACAAGAGGCCTTCCGCGTTCATGCTACAGTACAATTCGTTGCTGAAGCTCAGGGTTTTGGAACGATTTCACTTCCTGCTATAGAAAATGCGGGTTTCTATGCGGTGCGAATGCAAGCCCCAGGGAGCTTAGAGCGCTGGGCCTTTTTGCAGGTCACACGTATTGCAAGCTATACCAGTGCAGATGCAAAGACCGTCCTGGTTTGGACGGTGAATGCCGAAACGAACAAAGTATTGAGTAATGTACGTATCGAAAGTACTGAAGGAACCGCGATCACAAACACGGAAGGAATCGCTCAGCTTCCTGCCCCGGCCTTTCTTGCTCAAGCGACGGGCATGCTTGAAGATGAAAGTGGCGTGCGCATTTTGACGCTCAAGACCGAAAGTGAAGAGGCGTTCGTCGTTCTTTCAGGAGCGCGGACATTGTACACATTTGGCCGAGACCAAAGCGCTCTCATGAATACCTGGGGCTATCTTTTCCCTGATCGTCCTCTCTATCGTACGACCGATGAAATACATTTTGCGGGGATCGCTCTTGATCGTGAGACGCGCACCGTGCCTGAAGATCTTCATGTTCGTATTACACGAAGCATGTCTTTTATTGATATCTGGACCGGAAAGCCTAAAATTTACCAAGATGTTCCTGTGATAGCCGATGCTTCAGGAAGACTTCAAGGAATTATCAAGTGGTCTGCGCTTGCTCCGGGGTACTATGCTCTCGTCCTTGCTCGCGGCGAAAAACCGATTGTAGAACGGACCTTTGAGGTACGTGAGTTCGTGAAACCCGCTTATACCATCGAAGTGCTGCCAGCGTTACCGCGTATCTATGCGAGTCAATCGATGCCGGTATCGATTCAAGCTCGCTTCTTTGATGGCACGGCTTTTCCAAAAGCAGCTGTCCGTGTTCGTATCTTGCAAAGCGGACAAGAAAAAGAAACACGTGAAGTGTTATTGGATGGCCAAGGTATGGCGCAGATTTCCTATACACCAACGCTTGCTCCCTGTGATCTCCGTAGTAATACCGGTTGCAACATGATGGAATCGGTCGAATTTGATGTACGGCCCCTCTCAAGTGAAGAAGGAGAGATTGTAGGGACCGCCTCGGTCGAAGTTTATGCTTCTTCGATTGATCTTCGAGCTTCACAGCGGGTCGAACAAGGAAAAGCGATCCTGAACTTCAACGCTTATAACCGTGATTTACGTTTAACAACCGATCAGGTGGACCAAGCTCTTCCACGTGCCAATTTGGAATTACGAGGAGAGGCGATTGGTTATTACTACGAAGCCATCCCACAAGGGACGTATTATGACTTTATTCAGAAAGAAGTAAAAACATCCTATCGCTACGAGCGTCGTCGCGATCAGCAACCGCTTTCGTTTCGGGTCATGACCAATGAGCGTGGAGAAGCGATGTACAGCTTTCCCATGAATCCGGCTCGAGAATACTATGAAATCTCGGTGCAAAGCGTAGATCCTGAGCGTCGTCCTGTTTATGCACTCGTTACCGTGAGCCGTGGTTGGTCTGATATTACCGCAGGAGACATCGGTCGTGCGCCACGATTGGTTCCTCCGGAGGTACAATTAAATCGAGAACTCGATGTGGGTGAATCCGTCACCTTGAGTTATTTACATGGCAAAGAAGTAGTTGACCTGACCAAGACCCCGGGATTGCTTGTTTTTACGGCAGCTCGTGGGATTCGTGACATAAAGCTCGTTTCTTCGACGGATGTCCCGGTGACCTTCGATCCTGCTTATGTGCCAAACGCAGAAGTTCACGCTCTGACGTTCTTCAACGGTCACTTTGAACGGGCGCAAGCAACTCTTCTTTACAAGAAAGTACAAAAACAACTGACCGTTACGCTTACGCCACAGCAGACCCAAGTCCGTCCAGGAGAGCAGATCAATGTCGCGGTTCATGTCGAAGCCAAAGACAAAAAATCACTAGAAGATACGCAGGTGGCCATTGCTGTGGTAGATCAGGCTCTTTATGCCTTGACCGGTCCACAGAATGAAGATCCGCTCACTATTCTTTATGAACTTGTTCCGAGTGGCTTACGCGTTCTCTCAGGTTCGCATCGTGATGAGTACGATGGCTATTCCGCTAGTGGTGCAGAAATGGGAGGAATGGGTTTAGGAGACCGTCTCCAGACACCACGTCGTAACTTTAAGGACACGGCAACTTTTCAAGTCGTGACCCTCGATGCAGCTGGGAATGGAGCGCTTTCTTTTGCCACTCCCGATAATATTACGTCGTGGCGTTTAACCGCGGTTGCCTATAATGCGGATTTAGCTGCCGGTGCTGGTACAGTTGATGTGGCTGTTGGTCAGCAGGCCTTCGTCGATGTCGTCTTACCTCCTCGTGCCTTGGTTCAAGATGCGCCCGTGATGAGCGTGCGAGCCTTTGGTCGTGGGTTACAGCCGTCGAGCACCGTCGTCTTCCTGGTTGATGCTCCTACACTTGGGATCCAATCTGTTCGTGCGACGGGTACAGCGCTTCTTCCTACCTACTTCGCGCTTCCTCGTCCTACGGTTGGGACGCACAAGGTGACGGTTGGGGTTCAGACGGATGCGGGTCTTGATGCGATCGAACGTACTATTGAGGTCTCACCCTCCTTCTTTACCAAACGGGAACTGGTGATGATCGATGCGGCTCCTGGCGTCGGTTTGCCCCTCGGTGGCGAAGCTGAAACGGAGCTCATGATTGCGGGAACAGGTCGAGCCTCTCTCCTGCCGGAAATTCAAGGGATCGCTGAGTTAGAAGGTCTACGTCTTGATACTCGTGTGGCACAAACGGTTGCACGGACGCTCTTACGTGATAGCTATAAAAAGCAAGACGTGAAATCTCCAACGACGGATCTTCTGAATTACCAATCAAGCGAAGCAAAAGGTGGCCTCAAGCTTTTACCCTACGGCTCAAGTGACTCACTGCTGACGGCGGAGGTCGCCATGACGGCTCCAGAACTCTTTGATGCTCCACTTTTGCAACTAGGATTAGCGGGAATCCTGGCAAACGCCTCTTCAACACGGGATGAGCAAATTGCTGCTCTTGCCGCTCTTGCGAGCATCCAGCAGCCAGTCGTGAACGATCTTCAGGCTATGGCCATGCGTTCTGATCTTACGATTCGTCAACGCCTTTGGATCGCGCAAGGCTTATTACAAGCGGGGGATCGAGAGACGGCGAATGAACTCGTCAATGGATTACTCGAACAAGTTTCAATCATCGATCACCAGAGCTTCCTCAAGTCGGATAATCTCACGGCACAAATCACGTATACCGCAGAATTGGCGGCACTTACTGCCGCATTAAATCGCACAGAGGCAGAGTCGCTCTACGCTTACGTATCCTCTGTCTGGACTCAGGATGCGTTTCCTGCGCTTGCCAAGGCCCGTTACCTTCGTGCGCGTCTTAAATCGCTTCCCATTGAAGACGGAAACATTGTCTGGACCATTGATGGAGTAAAAGAAGAAGCGATGGATCTAAAAGAAGAATCCGTGCGTTTTCTCACGCTCACTGCTGCTGAAGCAAAACAATTCCGAATTAAGAATCTTACCGGCAGCGCTCGTCTCGTGCTGATGCGCACGGTCCCGGGTCGCCCGAGTAGCGTTCCAGGTTTGCAGATCGCGCGTAACTATCAATTTGCTAGTTCAACCACGGGCTTTCAAGAAGGAAACGAAGTGACCGTGACTCTGTTTCCAAAGTGGCAGGAAGAAGCGAGAGACGGATGTTACCTCATCCGTGATCATGTTCCTGGAGGGATGCAGCCTATTCTTCGGACCCACTACTCCGTCAATCGTTATTACGTCAATGACTTCGATCCGGTGAATGGGGAAATTTCCTTCATCACCTGCAAGCAATCCTCACCGCAGCCGATTGTCTATCGAGCCCGTGTCGTCGCTCGAGGCACCTATACCGCTCAAGGTTCAATTCTCGAACATCTTGAGTACCCGAGTATTGCAAGTGTTGGAAAAGACGAAGAGATCGTGGTGAAATAAGCACAATGAATGTTTCTAGATTCACTACCGTACCCAAAAGAGACAGGATCATCCTGCCTCTTTTGCTGTGCCTCGGGACCGGCGGAGTAGTTCTCGGTTTTTTTCTATTCCCTCGATCGATCCCTTCTGTATCATGGCCTCAATACAGACCGATAGATGAAGTCGTGACGTCTATGCCGAGAACGATCGAGAGGAGTCCTATTGAGACGCATCGCTTTGTGGATCCGCGTGCCTCGCTTGGAGCCTGGCAGGCGTGGGGAGCGGAGATGAGAACAGCATGCGGAGTCATCAGAGGAGCGGTCGTGAATCATCACATTCTCGCTCTTGATCTCCTGGGTCGATTATTTTCCCGTCTTGCTTTTTGCCGACCTGATATCAAACACGTCATCATTTTATCTCCAGATCATTTCGCTCGTGGTAAGCAGATGATTTCAACCCATGATCGTGCGTATGTGGTTGCTGGTCGAACGACTGAATCCTTCCACTCGACTATTCAAGCAGCGACATCATCCTATGCGTTTGTATTCGAGCAACCTGAGCTCTTTGAACAAGAACACGGGGTCGGTGCGCTCATTCCCTTCGTTCAGCGAGCATGGCCAAATGCAGATGTTGCTTCATTTGCCATTCGTTCTGATCTTTCTCGAACCAACGCAGAACAGTTCGTCGCTTTTTTGAAAACAAGCTTGAGTCAAGACACGCTCTTGATCGTTTCTTCAGACATGTCTCATTACCTCTCTCAAGATCAGGCGCTTCATAACGACGAACTCAGTCGAAACGCCCTCCGAAAGAATGATCGCGAATTTTTTTGGAGAGCGACCGATGATTACACCGATAATGGAAAATCATTTTGGCTCGCGCTTAAGGCATTTGGAGCCGTTTCCTGGCAAGAACAAGATCACCGTCTCTCGACGGACTACGATGGCTCGCGAACGAATACGACCAGCTATATTACGGGATGGTGGAAGGAATAGCGGAATTCATTAATGCTCTGCTTTCAATACAAAAAGAGCGCCTGGCAGACCGAGAAGGGTGTGCAAGGCGGAGAGGGTTAATGAGCGTGAGCCGGACAGAGCTCTCGAACGAGGGCGTCTTGGCCATGTCCGTACTGATGAAATCGGGTACAGAGACGAGTGCGACGCTGTGCGGTCTGACACTGCCACCAGTACTGCCGGTCGGGGACCGGGTTGTTGCGTCCGACGCGGAGACCTTCGGTGAACGTCGGTCGTTGCGGACAGACGATCCTGGGAGGAGGGTCTGGTCGATGGGGAGTTTCTGTCACGATCGGAGGAGGGGCCACCGGTCTCGGGGTAATGCGAGTAGGAGGCGGCGCAGGCTGTGTCGAAACATCCTGTATAGGAGCAGGTGTCCTCTCGAAAGGAGGGGAGGGCCTCGGGCTCAGGAGGACGTTGGCGACGGGAAGAGCGAGCAACCCCCCAACGATCGCCGCTACGCTCCCGATGACCCAGCTCTTCTGTCGCGGGGAGAGTCTGGTAGGCGCTGGCGCACGAACAGGCTGCTCGAGCTCCTTACGCAATCCTCGCATGATCTGCGCAGCTTCGAGTGCGGTCGGTCGCTTGTTGGGATCGTTGTTGAGCAAATGACGTACAAATGCCACCAGCTTCTCGTCTGTAACCAGCGCGTCCAGCCGCTCTTCGGGGGTTCCCTTGGCGATCCGTGTCAGCGCCTCATATCCTTCTTCGGCGATCAGCTCTTCTCCAGCGAGGAGGAGAAAGAGAAGACAGCCGAAGCTGTAGACATCGGAACTGGGCAGAAAAGGCTTGTCGCCTCGAGCCTGTTCAGGAGACATATATCCGGGCGTTCCGAGGACCTGTGTCTCGAAGACGAGGGTCTTGGGGTTTAGCTTCGGATCCGTGAGCTCTTCCCCATCGACGACAGGCTTCACCATCCCGAAGTCGAGAATGATCGGGCTGAAGGAAAGTCCGTGAGGAATGAGGAAGATGTTCGCGGGCTTGAGGTCGCGATGGATCCATCCTGCGGCGTGGACGGCAGCGATACCGTCGCAGATGCCGATGCCGATGTCGAGGGCTACAACCGTTGTTACTCGTCCACCTCCCGTCCAATAGCGTGACATGGTCACACCTTCGCACAGGTTGGTAACGAGGTGGCTTTTGCCGTGAGTCATGTACTTCACGACATTGGGGTGACGAACGTTTTGCAGCGCTCGTGTTTCGCGCCAGAAGCGCGGGGGAGAAGCGGGTTCTCGGATGATCTTGACTGCGACCGCGCGCCCATCCGTCTTCCTGCGTGCTCGATAAACGGTGCCCATGGCCCCGATTCCAAGCACTGTTCCGAGATCGTAATCTCCGAGAGAGTCCTCTTGTTCGAGTGCCATAACCATGTCCTCTTATCCGGGTTTTGAAATAGCGAGCGTTCCACGCTCTCTTCAAAGCAAGCATTGCTCTTAAGAGAACGCAGAAAGCAGCTCGAAACTATATGTAAAATAAAGGAAAAAGTCAATCCTGTTCCGGTCTTCTCTAGAAAAACGAAAACATCACGTTTTAGCGTGATGTTCGCGGTTTTTGCGCCCTAAGGGAATCGAACCCCTATAACCGGTTCCGAAGACCGGGACTTTATCCGTTAAGCTAAGGGCGCAAGGTGGCTAGAGAGTATCTTGCAGCGATGAAGATGACAAGGTTCGATCTTGGGATCAGGCCCGTGTCTGACACCGGATCAGACACGGGCCTGATCCCAGTTGACATACAAAAATATGGAACGGAGTATCTTATGACACATCGATTACGCATACAAAATGCCGGAGTACTTTTCCACGTCATAAATAGAGGGAATGGACGGCAGACGATTTTTCGTGACGAAGAAGATTTTGAATACTATCAAAGACTTCTCTGGAGATACAAACAAAAATTTACCCTTCAGATTTACCATTTTATATTAATGTCTAACCATATTCACCTGCTTCTAGAGACAACGAAAGCAAACACCATCTCAGGCTTTATGAAAGGATTGACAGTAGCGTACACGAGATATTTTAACAAAAAATACCAATGTGTCGGTCATGCTTGGCAAGGACGTTTCCAGTCTATTCCCATCGAAACGGTTTCGTATTATCTACGATGCGCTCGGTACATTGAGCTGAACCCACTTCGGGCCGGTATCGTTTCGCATCCGAAGGAATATCCCTGGTCATCATATTTATTTTTTACAGGAGAAAAGTCATGTATCTGGCTCGATACTCATCAAGTCCTAAAGGAATTTAGCGGATATTCTTATAAGTACTTTGTTGAAAGTGACATTCCAAAACCGCTCGTACATCAAAGTGAGTGTTTTTCCTCGCTCCCGGTATATGGTGATGAGAATTTTGTTCGCACCTTTGAGATCTGACCCGTGTCTGACCCCAGATCTGACCCGGGCCTGACCCGGTTACTCTGTTTTCGCAGAATTCGCCGTTTTGACCGTCCGCCACTGTTTGGCATCGAGGCCGGCATCGGCGGCAGCTGTTTGCGCTTCTTGTTTTGAGGTTCCGTTTCCTGAGGCGACGAGTTCGTGGTTTAGATAAACGCCGACCGTGAACTGTTTTTGGTGGTCGGGACCGGTTTCTTCTAAGACGCGGTAGGTTGGGGTAATACCGAGTAACTCTTGGGCTGTTTCTTGGAATTTGCTCTTCGCATCTCGGTAGAGCTCAAGTTCGAGAATCCGGGGAAGGTGAATAAGGATATGGGCTTGGATAAACTTTTCTGCTGCCTCCATTTTTCCATCCAGATAAATCGCTCCAATAAGGGACTCCATGGCGTTCGCAAGGATATACATGCGAGCCTTGCTGTCTTTATCGCGCGCTTCGCCTTTCGAAAGAAGGAGATTGTCTTCAAATTTCAGATCTTGACCGATACTCGCGAGCGTTTTTGCGTTTACAAGCGCAGCGCGCCAGTTGGTTAAGTCACCTTCGGGATTGGCATAGGTACGATAGAGATGTTCGGTGACAATCAGCTCAAGAATAGCGTCGCCTAAAAACTCGAGGCGCTCGTTGTGCTCGTAGGAAAAATCGCTATGTTCATTTAAATACGAGCGGTGGGTGAGCGCCTGCAGGAGGAGCGATTGGTCACGAAAGTGGTGGCCCAAGCGTTCTTCCAGCAGCCGGAAATCGGGCATGTCCATACGTTTAGGGGGAGGATAAAGAGGGGGCGATTTCTTCTTCTTTAGGCTGATCTGCATTTTTAAGAACGCCTTGGGCGACCTGATCACGATAAATCGCGCCAAGAACACCGTTTACGAATTTGCCACTGGACTCACCTCCAAAGGTTTTGGCAAGCTCGATGGCTTCGTTGATCGCGACTTTGCTCGGGATCTCGAAGTTATACATGAGCTCGTAGGACGCGATGCGCAAAACGTTGCGGTCAACGGTCGTAATCTTCTCGAGTGGCCAATCTGGAGCAAAGCGGCGAATGGCGCTATCAATCTCGGTTTGATGCAAAACAATGCCTTTGACAATGTCTCGGGTAAAGTCTTTTTCGTCTAGCTTGGTAGCGAATTCTTCGAGATTTCGATCGGTAACCACGATCGGATCTTTGTCGCCACGATAAAAATCCCACTCATAGAGTGATTGCAGCGCAACAGCGCGTGCGAGATGTCTATTCGACATAGAAAGAAGGTACGAGCAAAAAGAAAGGGCGTGGCGAACGAAACCAACCAAATCACTTAAGCGTGAGTATGCCCTTCGTGATCGTGACCATCATGATCGGCGTGGTTGTGGCCCGCGTGAGGATCTGCAACCGTCTTGGACTTGGTCTTGCGAAGCGCTTTTTGCAATTTGCGCTCACGACCCTTCACGTGGATGGCAATACCATTATACTCCATTGCGCCAGGGGCTGCACGGTGTGGACGATGAACAGTGCCGGCTTTGTCGGTTACGAGGGGGGTTTTGACTAAGGCAAAGTGAGAGGCGCGGCGGCGTTTGTGAGAAGAAGTGCGGCGATGACCAGGAAGACCCATAGAATAAAGGCTGAGCTATCAAATTAATGGCAAAACCCTATCAAGATTCCTCATTTTTTGCAAGTCTCGGCCGTAGGGTGGCCGTTTCTTGCTTCTATTATTGAATTCTGCTATAAAACGGCCATGGAACAAACACTTGTCTTGATTAAACCGGACGGCGTTCAGCGCGGTCTCATCGGTACCATTACCGAACGGTTAGAGCGGGTCGGCCTCAAGGTCACTGCCATGAAGATGGTTCATCCGAAGCGCGAAGACGTCGATAAGCACTATGCGCTTACCGAAGAGTGGATGAAAAGCGTTTACGAAAAAGCGAAGGCGAAATATGAGGCCAATGGTCACGTGTTTAACTACCCAGACCATATCTCTTACGGCACCGAAATTAAGCGAGGTCTCGTTGATTTTTTAATCTCTGCCCCGATCGTCGCGATGGTGCTCGAGGGAGAACGCTGTGTTTCACTCGTTCGTAAAATCGTAGGCGCGACCGAGCCCGCCTCTTCCGCCCCAGGAACCATTCGTGGTGATTTCTCTCATGACACCTATTCGCTTTCAAACGAGCAGGGTCGTCCCCTTCGTAATTTGATTCATGCTTCCGGGAGCGTCGATGAAGCGAAGTATGAGATCCCTCTCTGGTTTACCGAGCTAGAACTCCACGACTACGAACATGTGAACGATCGTGTCCAATACGACGCGAAGTGGTTTCTGCCAGAATAAGAAAAAAGACACCCCGAAGCGCTATGCGAAGGGGTGTTTTGTTTCGTGTAGTCGTGGCATACTGGCCTCATGTTTGAGGAGTTTCGTTCTTTTTTTAAGCAACTTGGACCGGGTCTTGTCACCGGCGCTTCTGATGATGATCCAGCGGGAATCGCCACCTATTCTCAAGCGGGAGCGCAGTTTGGGATGGGACCACTTTGGCTGACGTTAATTTCTCTTCCAGGGATGCTCGCCGTGCAAGAGATGTGTGCACGTATCGCCATTGTGACGCAAAAGGGATTAATCGAAAATATCCGAACCATTTTTCCGACCTGGTTTGTATGGATGATCGTCGGCCTTCTTGCGATTGCGAACACGTTTAATATTGGGGCGGATCTAGGCATGATGGCAGCATCTGCGCAGCTCGTCATACCCCTCCCTTTTTGGCAGTGGTTGATTCTTCTGAGTACCGTCACCATTTTGTTGCAGATCTTTATAAGTTATGCCCGTTATGCCCGCTATCTGAAGTGGCTCACCCTTTCGCTGCTCGCGTATATCCTGGTTGCAGTTGCGGTTCAAATAGATTGGATGAATGCACTTCATCATACCTTCTGGCCGACGATCATCTGGAGCCGTGAGTTCTTATTTATCGTCATTGCATTTTTAGGGACAACCATTTCACCCTATTTATACGTATGGCAGGCGAATTCAGAAGTTGAAGATGGTCGTTTTTTACCCAGTCATCTCAAGCATCGCCGCTCGCTTGGGTTACAAGAGCGTTTACGAGCTTCATTTATCGATGTCGTTTGCGGCATGGGACTTTCGAATGTGGTCGCGTGGTTTATTATGCTGACAGGGGCCTCGGTTTTACATACTCGTGGGATCACTCAGATCGATACCGCCGATCAGGCCGCACGGATGCTCGCACCTCTCGCAGGTCAATTTACTTCGCTTGTTTTTGCTCTAGGGATTATTGGCACGGGACTTCTGGCGGTCCCCGTGCTCTCAAGCGTCATTGCCTATGCCGCCTGTGAAGCGCTGGATATCAAGGAAGGACTTTCCAAAAAATGGTTTCAGGCAAAATGTTTCTATACTATTATTGTTGTTTCGACGATGATTGGTATCTTCATCAATGTATTGCAGCTAAGCCCCGTTCGATTATTACTTTATTCGGCTGTTGGAAACGCCATCATTGCACCGCCTCTTTTATTTGCGATTTTCCGTCTTGCAAATGATCGTAAACGTTTGAAAAATCAGATGGGGACTGCCTGGATTCGTGTCGTTGGTTTTACCACGCTTCTTGTCATGACGGTTGCTTCCGTACTCGGCATCTGGCTTGTGGTCACAAGTTGACGAAGTTTCTAAAGGACGTCATTCTAGAAGCAAGGTCGGTAGTGAGGTTTCGGGCTAAAACTCGGTTTCAGGGATCCGGATGGGGACGGCACTGTGGTGCTACACACGACGATCCCGGCGGCGATATCACTTTCTGTGCTACGTATGAGTCGGAAGTTTCTGACTCATACGTGTCGCGGACGGCGTGGCTCATTTACGAGAGCAAACCGATTCCTCACCCCGACCTTTGTGATACCTCAAATTTTGGCGAATTTCTTCGTCAGTCGTTCCGATGCTCGACAGCGTACTTCCAGTACGCTTTACTGCGCTTCTCACGACCTCCTCGAACTTCACTCAAAATTTGAGGTATCACAGATATATTCGTTTTTAGCGCATGTAGGACATTGGGTCCTGGGTAGAATTCCCTCGATAGATGAGGGCTTGCCTTGTGGAGCGGGCTTTGATACTCTCTTCGCAGCAAAAAGGGCTCAAGCTAGTGTGAAAACGGGGTCTCTCCAGGAGAATCTGGGACTTCGGATCATGAAAAGAGCGAATTATATTCCCATCTTGCCGAGGTAGCTCAGTGGTAGAG